>JAIWOJ010000215.1 GCA_020216965.1 Prosthecobacter sp. | reverse complement strand
CTATGATGGCAGACCAGGGGCGCAATCTCTCAGTGGCTTTGGCCTGCTGCATGACGGTGTCGGCTTCCAACTGCCGATCGTGCATCCTTATGTGTTGGACCTGCTGGAGACGCCAGAGGAGTTCGCGGACGTGTCTGCCTTCATGCGTAGCTTTGACACCGGCACCGCACCGGCTGTGGGCTGGACGCGCCTCGTCACCGCTGCCAACCGCGCGCAGTCGGCGGTGTTGGCTGATCTGGCGTTGCTGGAGGGGGAGACCGTGGTGGACCAGGCAGGCAATCGTGATGCAGACCTAGTGGCGCGTGGACGTATCGGCGGGGAAATGCGGGCTTTGCGTTGGGTGCGCGGCACGCAGACCGGCTATCGCTGGGATCGCGCTAGCCAGGGCATCATCAGCCGGGCCAATCTGCTCGCTGCACTGGGCGATGGGGATTGGCTGGCCTTTATGGGCGTGCCGCCGGGGGCGGGCGACCGCTTAGGCGGCGATGAGGATGAGGATGGTTTTCTAGACCGGGATGACCCGAATCCAGGCTTGGTGAATGGGCGTGCGATCATCCGCCGTCAGCCTCTCAGTGTCACGGTGCTGCCTGGTACGGAGGTGCGCCTGCGTGTCGTGGCGGATGGCATCGGCCTAGCCTACCAGTGGCGGCGTGGCACGGTGAATGTGGGCATAAACTCGCCCGAACTGACTCTGCCAGCCATCACGCCCCAAGACGCAGGCAGCTACACGGTGGTCATCACAAACAGCTACGGTAGCGTCACGAGTCACGCTGCGGCTGTGGTCGTGATGCCAGCGCCGACGATCACGCGGCACCCGGCCTCTGTGACGGTGAAGCAGGGGGCTAACCCGACCTTCAGCGTCACCGCCACAGGCACGGGTCTGCGTTACGAATGGCGGCGCAATGGCACGCCCATCGCTGGGGCCACCCGCCCCAGTTACACGGTGCTAGCCGCTTCACCGCTCACGGAGGGCACTTACACTGTGCGCGTGTATAACACGACGGCCAGCATCACCAGCAACGGCGCTATCCTTACCGTCTTGCCCTGGCCTGTGATGAACCCGCCTGACCTGCCAAATGCCATCGTCGGCCAGGACTACCGGGGACAAATCAGCGCGAGCAACAGCCCCACCCGCTATTCCGCCACGGGGCTGCCACCGGGGCTGACGCTGAATCCCCAGACGGGCATCGTCACAGGACGCCCGACGACTGCGCGCGCAGCCCCTGGGTATGCGGTCAGTGTGCGCGCCACCAACGCGAACGGCACAGGTTTTCCTTGGCTGAAAAATGTGGTGGTTTTGCCTTTCCCCACCTCAGCTCTCGGCACTTACCAGGGGGTGATCCCACGCCATCCTTCCACGGAGGTGAATGGCAATCTTGGCGGGCGCTTGACGTTGACGACCACGAGCCTCGGTGCCTTTAGCGGCACCTTGCTGCTGGGCACGACTTCGCTTCCATTCACTGGCAAACTGAGCGTGCTGCCGGATGCCGACCCCACCGGCACGGTCACGCTCAACCGCCGTTCGCCCCTGGCGGCGGTGAAGCTCACCTTCACCCTGGAGCGTGCCAGCCGATCCCTCACGGGAGAGCTGGAAACGACCATCCCGGACCTGGCTGCACCGCCTGATAGGCTGAGCGTGACTGTGCCCATCACGGCGCAGCTTCCAGAGGCTGCGCCAGCACCTTATGCGGGCAATTACACGATGGCGCTGCGCCTCTCCGATACGGACCGCGCCGAGGCTGCGAACCCTCAGGGGCACAGCGTGGCTGCTCTGAAGGTCGCGCCCACAGGCACCGTTTCTGGGGTGCTCTGGCTGGCAGATGGCAGTGCCGCAGTGCCGCTTTCTGGCCCTCTGCGCCAGGGCGGGCGGCTGCCCGTTTTCACCATGCTGTATGGCAATACGGGTTCTGTGCTGGGCACGCTCCAGATCGATAGTGCGGATAGCTTTTCCCTAGGCCGTTCCGCGTTGAGCTGGTTCAAGCGCCCCCAAGCTGCCACTTCGACCACGCGTAGCTACAAGGGCGGCTTCGGCCCCCTGATGCTAGAAGCCCTGGGCAGGCGCTACATCATCCCGGCCTCCAACTCTCGGGCACTCGGGCTGCCCTCTGGCCTGGGCAATGCGCGGCTGATCTTCCGTGAAGGCGGCGCGCCTAGCCCGGAGACGCGGCTGGACCTCGCGGCCTTTGAGGTGCAGGGCGGCAATCCCGCGCGCATCCCGGCCATCAGCCCAAACCCTGGTGAGGTCAAAATCACCATCACCCCTGGCAGCGGCACGGTCTTTACCCCTGGGGTGACGGGCGTCTTCCGCGGCAGCTTCCGTTTGGTGGATAGCGATACCAGCCTGAATCCCGCCAGAGATCTGCCCCGGCTTACAAATTTCACCGGCATGATCGTCGATGATGGCAGCGGTCAGCGCGGCTATGGCTTCTTCAATTTGGCAGAGATGCCTTACGCGGGCACGCCGCGTGTCACGAATACGCGGCAGCTTTCCGGCCGCGTCGAGCTCAGCCGCCAGCCCTGATGGCGGCAAAACCCACCCCTTTCCACTGGCTGAACCTCAACCCACCCAGACCCCGAAAACACAGCACATGAAATCCCTGAACCACGCTGCCACAGCCCTGCTCGCGCTGACGGCGTTCCTGTCACCCCTCGCGGCCCGAGCGGCCACCCTCAGTCCCACCGATCCCCAGCCAGGTGGGATCGGGTATTCCTACACCGTCCACATGGGGGCCGGTGGCGATGAGGCCATCTTTTCCAACCACGTCGGAGCCTGGAGTTGGGAGGACAATTCCCTCTTTGGCAACCCCGGCCAAGGCACGGAGCCCGTGGGCTGGACGCATACCTCCCGCTGGGTGGCACTGAGCCTGCAAAAGCCCGTGCTCCTTACCGTGAAGCTGGAGCGGGACGCCACCGTGCCCTGGCCTAGTGGCACGGATCCAAACCGCCTGGCTGACACCAGCAGCATGTTTCCCAGCTTCACCCTCTGGGACGGCTGGCAGCAGGAGGGCACAGACAGCCATACCTACAACAATCGTGGCAATGTGAGCTGGGCCCCTAGCCTCACTTATCGTGACCACTTGGACAACAGCACGGAGACGACCGTCACCCGCACCTACCTGTTGCCCGCTGGGCTCTACACGCTGGCCCTAGGCAGCAATGCCCCGGCCAACAACACGAACCGCCAGGGCTTCAAATGCACCCTGACCACCGCCACACAGTTGCCGGTGGATCTGTTCGCAGGCGGTGTCGGCTATGCCCATACCATCGTGACGGATGGCACGGACACGGGCACCTTTTCCAACCACGTCGGAGCCTGGAGCTGGGAGGACAACGCCCTCTTTGGCAATCCCGGCCAGGGCACGGAGCCCGTGGGCTGGACGCATACCTCCCGCTGGGTGGCGCTGCGGCTCACCCGGTCTGCCTTTTTCACCCTGACGATGGAACGGGATGCCACCGTGCCCTGGCCGAGTGCGCAGGCCCCAGACCGCCTGGCGGACACCAGCAGCATGTTCCCCAGTTTCACGATTTGGAACGGCTGGCACAATACCGGCACCGATAGCCACACCTACAACAATCGTGGCAATGTGAGTTGGGCCTCTGGTCTGACCTATCGCGACCATCTGGACAACAGCACGCAGACCACCATCACCCGCACCTACTTGCTGCCTGCGGGGGATTACACCCTGGCCCTCGGCAGCAATGCCCCGGCCAATAACAACAACCGTCAGGGCTTCAGGGTGACCTTTGCTGCCACCCGCGCCGGAGCGCTGGACCCCGTGCCCAATACCTATCCTGAAGGCGCGGCTGCCACCGGCGGGGTGGGATACGCCCGCACGGTCATTGCTGGCAGTGGTGACAACGGTAGCTTCTCTGAGCACGTCGGTGCCTGGAGTTGGGAGGACAACGCTCTCTTTGGCAATCCCGGCCAGGGCACCCAGCCTGTGGGCTGGACGCACACCTCGAAGTGGTTGGCCGTCCGCCTGGAAGACACCGCCTTTTTCACCGTCACCATGGCGCGTGATGCCAATGTGCCCTGGCCGAGCGGCAGCAACCCCGATCGCCTCGCAGACACCAGCAGCATGTTTCCCAGCCTGACGCTCTGGCGCGGTTGGCAGAATTCCGGCAGCGATAGCCACACCTACAACAACCGTGGCCGCGTGGCCTGGGCACCCGATTTGGCCTACCTGGACCACATTGACAATAGCACCCAGACCGTGATCGCACGCACCTGGCGGCTGCCGCCGGGGGACTACACCTTGGCCCTGGGTAGCAATGCCCCGGCCACCAACCCCAACCGTCAGGGCTTCCGGCTCACCTATGATGTGCGCCGCGCCCTGCCTGGCGATACTCACGGCGATCCAGTGCCGAATACCTATCCCCAGGATGCGCCCTCCACGGGCGGAATCGGCTACAGCCAGGTCATCGTCGCCCGCCCCAGCGGTCTGACCCGCACGTTTAGCGACCATGTGGGCGCGTGGAGCTGGGAAGACAATGCCCTCTTTGACGCCAGTGCAGGTGAACCACCCGTGGGCTGGACGCACACTTCCCGCTGGGTGGCCCTCTTTCTCCCGGTGACCATGACCATCGATCTCACCCTGGCGCGCGATGCCAATGTGCCCTGGCCCAGCCCTCAAAATCCGGACCGCAAGGCGGACACCAGCAGCATGTTTCCCAGCCTGACGCTCTGGCGCGGCTGGGACAATGATGGCAGCGACGACCATACCTACAACAATCGCGGCAATGTGGCTTGGGCAGAGGATCTAACTTACCTGGACCATGTGGACAATAGCACGGAGCCCACCCTCACGCGCTCCTGGACACTTCCCGCAGGTTTTTACACCCTGGCCATCGGCAGCAATGCACCGGCGACGAACAGCCTGCGTCAGGGCTTCCGCTGTACACTTGAGGGGCGCCCACCTGTCCCCAGCGCCCCACGCATCACGGCGCAGCCGGTCAGCTCCACAGTGGTGGAGGGCCGCCCATGCCGCATGTCCGTCACGGCGACGGGGCCTGAGCTGGAATACCAGTGGTTCAAAGACGGGGTCATCCTGCGTGGAGCCACCTCCCGGACACTGGAGGTAGCCTCC
>JAIWOJ010000214.1 GCA_020216965.1 Prosthecobacter sp. | reverse complement strand
AACACCATGCTCGTCAAGTGGCTGGACCAGCCCATGCAGGTCTATCGCACTGCCAACGGCTACCTCGGGGCCAACGCTGCCGCAGCCACCCGCACCCCCCCTGCGCATCCAGAAGGCTACTTGGAGGCCTTTGCCAACATCTACAAAAACTTTGCCAACGCCATTCGCGCCCGTGAGGAAGGGCGTGCCCCTACGGAGATCGAAAACGATTTCCCGAAGATTCAGGATGGCGTGCGCGGCATGGCCTTCATCGAGGCCGTCGTCGCCTCCAGCAAGGCCAACGCCGCCTGGACCAAGCTCAGCGTCTAGGCCAACGCGGCCGCGTAAGCCACGGCGCATTCCTCGCGAATGCGCCGGTCCCCTGGGAAAGCAGCATCCGTGTTCAGCGCTTGCTGCGTCGAGTGCGCGTTTTTTTGGCAGGCGAATCAGGCGCTTCTGGTAGCACCGTGGAGGGTTCCGCTAGGTCGATGCCAAAGAGGGCAGACAGGTCCGTCCCCGCAAGCTCTTCATTGCTTTGTGCGACCGACTCCACCGCCGTCTGGCTAGCCCCGGCTAACAACTCCGACTGATCCACACCGCGTAGGGTGAAAAGCAAATCGGGCCGCTGATCCAGCATCACGCCCACGCCATATAGGAGGGCGGCCACATGCTTACACATGTCCGCATGGTCCGGGCAGGAGCAATCAAAACGGATTTCTTTCGGCTTGGGGAAAAGCCCCTGATCGGGGTCAGTGAGCAGCCGCATCAATCCATCCCCGAGTTTGCCTGCCAGCAGGTCCAGCATGGATGCTACCTCACCAGCCCCTTGCTGGACAATCTTCAGCCAGTGTCCGCGATTGAGCGGCTGAATGTGGACACACGTTTGATAAAGATAAGAGCCTGCCACCGTCGCAGAAACCACACCGGGCTGGATTTCCACCTGATAGACATTCCCCTGACGGAGATAACTGCGGCCGCGCGGCAGGCGCGATTCATAGACCTGATAGTTCTCAAGATTTCGGCACCAGGCCTGCCCCCAAAACGTGGTGCAGAGCTTCTTGTTGCCTTTCGGAGCCATCAGGGGCTCAAAGTTCTCTCCACGTTTCTTGCGGCGTACGATTTCTTTTTGCACACGCTTTTTTTGTTCTTGGATATCTTCATACGACCACCACATGGCGGTATGTTACCTCATGCCTACGGAGGCGTCGAGTTTTTCATCTTGCCTGCCCAGAGCGCGCTGGGGCAGGATGCTGCTCGCATGAAGATCGCATTCATCCGTTCAGCCGCAGCGTTCGTCCTGGCTGCAGCCCTCTGTGCTTGTCCTGAGACCAGCGTGCCAGATGGTTTTGGCAGCGGTCCCATGCCGCTAAAGGAAGCCGAGTGGGGGGGCGTTTGGTCCCCGGTGGATGAGCCAGAGGAGACATTCTCCTTCCAGGTGCTGGATGCTGCCCAGGGACTGCTGGAACTGCGTGAAACCAAGGACGGTGAAAAAAAGGACGAGACCTTTACCCTAGCCCTGCGCCAGACGGCGGCGGAGAAAAAGGAGGCTGGCCTTTGCTTTGCCATCCTGAAGGACAAGAAAAAGCCCGCTGGCGGCCTGCATCTCCTGCGCGTGGCTAACAATGGCCGGAGCTTTCTGCTTTGGGCCATCGACCACAAGGCGGTGAACGCCGCCATCAAGGCAGGTGAACTCAAAGGCAGCGTGAGAGCTGACAAAGATGGCGACCACAATAGCCTAGCGGCTGATCCCGCCAATGCAGCCGCCTTACTGGCCCCGCGTTTTTGGAATTGGACTGCGCCCACGGTAATGGTGCGGCGCTGAGGCATGTCCAATCTCGCGGCTACCCTGTGCTCATGAGACGTTCCCGCCTGCCTGCCACGGTCACCGTCCTGGTGCTGCTTTTCTTGCATGTGCCGTTGGCCGTGTTGGTCATCAATTCCATGAACGAATCTCGCTTTGGCGGCACCTGGCTGGGTTTTACCTGGAAATGGTATGAGCAGCTCTGGGCCGCAGATGCTGTCTGGGACTCCCTTTGGGTGACGCTCAAGCTCGCGACCTCAGCCACGCTTACCTCCATGGTGCTAGGCACCCTCGCTGCGCTGGCTTTACACCGTTTCCGCTCCTGGCTGCAGGAGGTGCACCGGGCGCTTGTCATCGTGCCTCTGGCGCTGCCGGATGTGCTCACGGGCATGTCACTACTCGCCCTCTTTGCCGCTATCGGGCTCCAGACAGGGATGCTGACGCTGTGGATTGCCCACACGACCTTTTGCCTAAGCTACGTTGCCATGGTGGTTTTGGCACGCTTGCAGGACTTTGATGTCACTTTGATGGACGCTGCTCGTGATCTGGGGGCAGGCCCTTGGCAGGCTGCGCGCCGCGTGCTGCTGCCGCTGCTGATGCCAGGCATCCTCGCGGGCGGGTTGCTGGCCTTTACGCTATCCATTGATGACTACGTTATTACCTTTTTTGTCAGTGGCCCAGGCACCACCACGCTGCCGCTGCGTGTCGCTAGCATGATGAAAACGAGCCGCAGTTTGCCGATCATTAATGCGCTCAGCACACTGATGATTGCGGTGACCTTCCTGGTGGCAGCTCTCAGCCTCCGTCTGCAAAGACGCCGTGTTTGAGCGCTGATGCGAAAAAGCGGCAGGGGACGGGGCATCCAGTCACCTGCCGCCATGATTTCATCGACTAAGCAGCGGTTAGAAGCGGATCTTCACGCCCGCATAGGCTCCTGTATCCAGGGCGGGGAAGCCGGGGATCTCTTCATATTGATCCCCCAGTAGGTTCTCAATGCGGCCAAAGATTTCGAGGTTCTTTGTCACCCTCCAGTTGGCGCTCAGGCGGACGTTGAGGAAGTCCTCCACGTCTCGCTGGGCGAAGGTGAGGGGATCAAAATCTTCCCGATCCATGACATACACAGCACTGAGGCTCAGGGTCACATCGTCATGCGGGCGCAGCGTGATCTCGCCATTCAAAGAGTGCCGCGGGCGCCGCACCAAGCGCACATCATTCGTATCATCCTGAGCATCCAGATAGGTCCAGCCCAGGTTTAGGCTGAATTCGCGGCATGGGCACCAGACGATGCCAGACTCCACCCCCTGAGCCGTTGCTTCACCCACAGCCTGGGGGAGGAAGAAAGGAGGCAAGTATTGGTAAGTATCGCGGATGTCGTTGCGAAAAGCGGTAGCATGAACCCGCAGCGTATCGCTCAAAAGAGGCTGCTCGATACCCACCTCATAGCCCCGGCTACGCTCAGGGGCTACCAGTGCCGGATTGCCGAAAAACACAGGGGTAACGTCCTGCGGTGTCGGCGGCGTGTAGGCCGTGCCGTAGTTCGCGTGCAGCAGCGTGCGCGTCCATGGTAGGCGGTAGCTCACGCCTGCGCGCCAGGTCACGGCGTTGTCAAAGTCAGAAAAGGCATCGTAACGCAGACCACCCAGCAGATTCAGGCCGGGCAGCACCTCGGCCTCAGATTGCAGGAAAAGAGCCCAGTTGGTCTGGTTCTGATCAATGTCTGTCAGGCCGGTATTGTCGTTAAAGCGCTCATGACTCTGGGCCTGGAACCAAGCTCCCGCGAGCACGGTCCAGGCATCTGTCACCCTCAGGCTGCTCTGGTATTCCAGCCAATCCGTCACCGAATCCACGCGGTTATTGACCTGAAAGCCAGTGAACCCCGAGGCCACCTGCCGGAATTGGCTGTGAGAATAGGTGACACTCTGCTGCCAGCGCTCATTCACCTCCCAAACAAGACGCGGAGATAGGCTCCAGAACTCCGTGAGCAGGTGATTATCCCGATCGTTGGCAAAGCGCGTCCCCGGCACGCCGACATCCGCCGTGTAGTAGCGGGCATCTAGGTCAAAGCGCAGGTCTTCCGCGATCTGCCAACCGATGCGGCCAGCCACGTTCGATTGCTGAAACTGGCTATTGATCCTTTGGCCCTGGATGTCGGTGCGGCTGGCCTCGAAAGCCCAGTCCACATCACCCGCCGCGCCGAGCGTGCTCAGCCCCTCGCGGAAGGTGCCGTAGCTGCCTGACTCAAAGAAAGCGGTCGTCTCTGGCTTCTCCAGGCCGCGTCCGCTGCGGGTGATGATGTTGATCACGCCGCCCATGGTGCGTCCGCCGTAGAGGCTGGCGGCAGGGCCGCGCAGCACCTCCACACGCTCCACATTGTCGAGCGCCATGGTTTCCACGTTGAAGGAGCCCGCTAAATTGAAGGGCACAGGCCGCCCATCAATGACTAGCAGGGTGTCCTTCGTCGCCGTGCCGCGCGTCAGCACGGTGGCCACGTTGCCGGGGATGCCTGGGTTCACCACCGTCATGCCCGGCACGGTGCGCAGCACGTCCGCCAACTGGCGGAACTGAGCCTGCTCTATCTGCTCCCGGCTGATCACCGTGATGCTGGAGGCCGTCTTGTCTGCCTCCATCTCGGTGCGTGTCGCCGTGATGACCAGGGGGCTTAGCTCCGTGGTCTTGGTTTTCTTTTCATTCTGGTTTTCCTGCCCAGAGAGCGTGCTGCTCCCCAGCAGGCCGATGCCTGCGAGGGCATAAAAAACCGCTCCCAGGCGCGATGTGCGCTGTTTCATGTGTTGTCTTGCGATGTCGTGGCAAGAGCGAGCACCCGGGCCGCTTGGCGTCCTTAGGCTTTGGACTGCCTGGCACGGGGAGGTCGTCCCACCCTTCATTGTTGCGATGAAGTTTGTCCCCACCGGCCTCCACCTGGAGCGGCGGGAGTGAGCATTTCGCAGCGAGATATTCGGACTCCGGGTTTGTGCATGGTTTGAAGCAACCACGCGCCTTTCCTGCTCGCCTTCACCGTTCGTTGCCTCCCGATTGGCTTCACCCGCCGGGCATCGCTGCCAGGCACGTCGCAGAATTGTGACCCGATACCGCAGCGCCACTGTGACCGGTTCTCACGGTCTTCCCTGCATCTGCGAAACGGCTGCCGGCCGCGCTCATCACGCCGCCGGACTGATCAAGAAAACGCGCCGCTTCATGCGAAGCAGCCCGCCATGCCAACGCCATAGCGGCGGTCCGGCCAAGCGCAAGCAAAGGATGACGGACGAGTGAAAAGGGAGGAGTGAAAAGGGATAAGTGGAGAGGAAAGCTGGGGC
>JAIWOJ010000213.1 GCA_020216965.1 Prosthecobacter sp. | reverse complement strand
TCATCCGGCGAAACACGGCCTCATCATCCGCCGCCTCCGCTGGGCGCAGAAAGGTCACGTTTCTGCCGATCGCCTCTGCCGCCGTGTACTGAAAGATGCGTTCTGCACCGGCATTCCAGGTCTCTATAATACCCTCCAGGCTGAGGGTGATGATGGCATCGTCAGAATTTTCCACCACGGCGGCGAGGCGGCGGCGGGTGGACTCCGCAGCGACCTCCTCCGTGATGTCCCTGGCGATCCCGCCCACATGATACGGGCAGCCATTTCTCCGGCCAAGGATAATGCCACGGTCCGCTAGCCAGCGCTCTCCGCCGTGGGCACTGAGGACGCGGTAGCGGGCCTCATAGTCTGCTCTTTCTCCGCGGAACCACTGGCCCAGCGCTTCCTGCACGCAGCCGAGATCCTCCGGGTGGATGCGCGCTTCCCAGGCGCGCGCATCCCGCATTAGCTCCGCCACGGGCACCCCCCAGATGCGCTCAAAGGCAGGGCTGGCATAGGTGTAGCGCTCAGGCTCCAATTCCTTGAGCCAGAGCACATCCCCGATGTTTTCCGCGAGCAAGCGGAAGCGGGCAGCATCTGGCGTGGCGGTGTTTTTCATCGGGCGCTCGGGATACCTGTAACAGCGGGAGGCATACGCCAGCATCCTAAAATCGTGCGCAGCCCCTTCGGCCATCAGCAAATGGATGACCGCGCCCAAACAGGGCCATCCTCGGCCGATCTCACAGCCAGGTAGCAAAGCCTAGGCAGCGCAGCAGGGTACGCAGGCTGATGGCGATGACCAGAGCCCCTACCACCACCATCATCGGGCGGTGGGGCAGTTTTTTCGTCAAATACGCCCCGAAGGGCGCTGCGATGACGCCCCCAGCAGCCAGGCCAGCGATCACCTGCCAATGCCCTAGCCCGATGCTCATGAAAAAGGTGATGGAAGCGGAGAGGGTGACAAAAAACTCCACCGCATTCACGCTGCCAACAGCCTCCCGCACTGAGTTCCCGCGCACAATGAGGTTGGTGGCCACGATCGGTCCCCAGCCTCCGCCGCCGACAGCGTCCAGGAATGAACCCACCAGGGCCAGGGGGGTGAGTTTGGTCGTCACCTCACGCGGCGGGAAGGGCATAAAGGCCTTTGTGATGATGACCACACCCATGATAATGAGGTAGCCAGAGATGTAGGGCTTGATGATTTCTCCATCAAAGGAACTGAGCACATAGGCACCCAGCGCTGCCCCGATGATCCCTGGGATGAGCAGACGGCGGAACAGATCACGGCTGATATTGCCAAAAGCGTGGTGGGACAGCGCTGAGGCACCCGTGGTAAAGCACTCTGCCGCATGAACCGTGCTGCTGACGACCGCTGGCGGCACCCCAAAGCCCATCAGCAAACTGGAAGCAGAGACCCCATAGGCCATGCCCAGGGCCCCATCGATGAGCTGCGCCACGAATCCGGCGATGAGGTAGATGATGATGTCGTGGTCCATGAGGGCAAGCGCGGCTGCCTTTCGCACCAGAATCGTGCTGGGTCAAGTTAAACTATACTTATCCTGTAGGAAATTTAGGAATTAAAAAGACCTGCCCTGTCCCGCCTTCTCATTCACTGCCCTGGCGCGGGGGAGAGGCTAACACCACTGAAGGGGTATGCCGTCACCTCTGCCCAGGCGATTTCCTGGAGGCTGCGGTTCAGGGCCTCTGCCTCAGGCAGGGTTTTCAAGCTTGGCGGCACGGGCAGCCCGACCGGGCTGCGCTGGTAGATGGCGGCGTAGTGGCAGTAAGTGACCAGCATCGCCAGGATGCTGGAGGGATGCCCATGGTCATCGCGGAAGAGCTGACTCTGCTTCGCCACACCGGGCACCTGCCCCAGGGCCACTTTTTCCCGCAGAGCATACACGGCGGCACTGACGGGGATAATGCGCACGACCTCTCTGCTGAGCGATTGATTCAAGGCGCTGACTTGTGCCTCCAACTGGCGCAGCCAGCCACTGTCATGCATGGCACGCATGTCGCGTGCCTGCTCTGCCGTCACGGCATCCCGCATGGTGTTGGTGAATGCCCCGGTCTGCCCATCCCGTGGTGCCCAGGAGGACTGCACCAGCACACGCAGGTTCGGGTTTTTCTCCAGGCCCAGGCGCGTGAAAAGATCGATGCCCTCATCCGGCAGCAGCATCTGGGGAGACAGCGTCAGCACATCCACACGGCCCTCACGCAGAGCTTTTTTCGCCTCATTGCGCTCGTCCGGCACCTGCCAGTGCTGGAGCGTGCGTGAGCCGCCGATCATCTGCTGCCCTGCCTTCAGATGCGGCAGACCACCTAGCTCAGCCACCACTGGCAGCAGATCCGCCGTGTAGATCATGTAACTGTGGGCACAGACAAAAACACGGGTGCCCTGCTGGCCGGGCGTGAATTCGGCAGGCTTGGAGCTGACCTTGCTGCCGTCGCCTGCCTGGGAGAGGCCCGCTGCTACTTTCTGCTTCAGGTCAGGATGCGCCTCCAGGTAGGCAAAAGCTTCGTTGAGCGTCAGTTTGCCATCTTTGTCCGCATCTGCGTCTGGAAACATTTTCAGGGCCAGGGCCAGGCGGCCTTCGATCCCGCCACCCTTTTTGGCCTCAGGTTTCAGGCTCTGGGCCAGCAACAGCCCAGCCCCCAAGATGAGAATGCTGGCGGTGACAAGCTGAGTGGGCTTGAGCTTCATAGGAGGAGGTGGGGTGGGGTCAATCCGGTGAATGCCGCGCCACGGCAGGGCGGGCGAGTCTCGCCAGGATTTCACAATCGCCCCGGTGTGCAAGCGGAGGCCGCACCGCCCTGGGCAGCGCTAGGGCTAGAGCTGCTGTCGAACCGTGCCTGACTGCTCAACCACGGCGTCTCCGCGCGTCACGATATCCTTTGCCTGATGATGGATCACGCAGTCTGTCAGGCGGTGCCGCCGCCCGTCGAAGAAGAAGGCTGCGCCTAAATTATGATGCACCTGGCAGCGGGTGTAGGTGGTCTCAGCGTCATTCACGTCTGCCACCCCGCCAGCACTCGAGCCATTCCAAGCGATCTCGGAATCCAACACATCCATCTGCACCGTCTCATGGGCGCTGATCCCCTCATCGCCATTGGACAAAGCGCGCACGTTTTCCAGCCGGATGCCCACGCGGTGGCCGTGGATGTTAAATCCATCATTCGCTGCGTGCATGGCCGTGACGTTCCGCACCGTGATGTGGGAGCAGGCGATGACCACAGCGCTCTCCAGCTTCCCCGGTGGGCGCAGGATGCGCGCCGTGCCTGGCACCTTGCCCACAGGCCAGCGGAAGTAGAGGCGGCCATCCTCCATCCAGCCCATCTCTCCAGGCTTCAAGCTCTGGGGGGCGGCGTAGAGGATTTTACCCGGCGTGTCTGCCGCTTTCTCTGCGGCCCGGTCGCGCACGATGCGCAGGGGCACTTCTTCAATGAAAAGACCTGCCCGCTGGGTATCGGCAATCGGTGGGTGCTCAAGGAAAGGTGCCGCGCTGGTCCAGAGCGTGCCATCCTTTACCCAAGGCAAATCGGTGATGTCGATCCCGAGATCAATTACCATGCCCTGCCCATCAAAAACCGCAGGCTGCTCAGGGGTGCCCCCCTGCGTCAACACAAGCGGAGTGCGGCGAAGCTCCTGGGCATCGAGGAAGGCAGGCAAAAGGAGAACGGCAAGAGGAAGGCGCATGGCAGGCGGATCAAACGCCGTGGCTCCATGCCGCCATTCACCGCGCGTAAAGCAGGCTCAGTAATCTCGAAACGGTCCCCGAGGCTCTGCGGCCTGCATTTCCGCCTGCCAGGCAGCGAATTTTTCCCGCATCATGCGGGCGATCTCAGGGCGGCTCTGGCTGAGGTCATGCTTTTCCTCAAGATCTGCGCCCAGGTCGTAGAGACCGCTGCCTTTTTCAGACTCAATCCATTTCCAGTTTTCAAAGCGTGCCGCTTTGTCAGCGCGGCGCTGCCAAAACATCTCCCGGCGGGGGGACTTCGACTCACCGCCTAGCACGGGCAGCATGTCAAAGCCATCCAGCTTCACCCCCACGGGTGGGCTGGCCCCAGCAGCGGCGAGCAGAGTCGGCAGGATTTCGAGAGACGTGAGAAACTCATCCGTGACCTTGCCCGCAGGGAGCTTGCCCGGCCACCGGGCGATGAAGGGCACGCGCAGCCCGCCCTCCCACATCGTGCCTTTGCTCCCTCTCAGCGGCGCATTGCCGCCATTGCCGCTGCCGCCATTGTCAGAGAGGAAAAGAACCAGGGTATTATCCCGCTGGCCTGCTTTTTCCACGGCAGCCAGCACCGCACCGATGGCCTCATCCATGCAAGTCAGCGCGCCGCAGTAACGGGCCAGGCGCTCATCTGCCACCTTGCCACGGTAGCGGGCCACATACTCCTCGGGTGCCTGCACGCCTTCAGCCTTCTTTTTGCTGCCCTCCACCGTGCCAGTCCCAAACGTGGAGGCACTGTGTGGCGCATTGAAAGGCAGGTAGAGAAAAACCGGACGCTTGCCCAAATGCAGATCCAAAAACCGCAGCGCCTCCCGCTGAAACATCTGCGTGATGTAGCTGCCGCGGTCCTTTTGTGTACGCTCATTGCCTTCAAACAGCGACGGCACGCCGTAGCGCTCATGCGTGTAGTAGTCGATGCCGTTATTGCCATGGCCGTAAAAGAAATCGAAACCGCGCTGCAGCGGCAAGAATCGCTTGGCCTGCCCCATGTCCCACTTGCCCACGCAGCCGGTGGCATAGCCTGCGGCTTTCAGCATGTCGCCGATCGTCACCTCACGCACATCCAGGCCCAGGGTCATCTCGGGGGAAACGGCATATTCCTCCGGTGTGAACTGGTGACCATAGTTCACCATGTCATTGCGGATCATGTCATAGAGCCCATTGCGCTGCGGGTAGCGGCCCGTGAGCAGGCTGCTGCGTGTTGGCGTGCAGGCAGGCCAGGTGACATAAAAGCTGGTGCCGCGCACCCCCTCCGCAGCCAGCTTATCCAGATGCGGCGTGATGAGCGGCTTGCTGCCGATGCAGCCCAGGTCTGGCCAGCCCTGGTCATCGCTGACGATGAGCACAAGGTTAGGAGCCGCAGGGGCAGCGGATAGCTGGGC
>JAIWOJ010000212.1 GCA_020216965.1 Prosthecobacter sp. | reverse complement strand
CGCGCAAGTCATGTCTCGCTGTGCCCTGCCGAAAAGTTTGACATCTTCGCGGATTGGATGCCCTTGGTGGCCCCCTAGCCTGTCCCGAACGTATATCCAGATATGTCCAAAACCCTCATCATCGCCGAGAAGCCCAGCGTCGCCGCAGATCTTGCACGCACACTGGCCAAAGCTCCTGGCATGACTCCTTTCAAAAAAGAAAAGGATTGGTATGAGAATGAAACCCACATCATCTCCAGCGCCATCGGGCACTTGATCGAGCTGGCGATGCCTGAGGTGAATGGGAAAAAAATCGGCTGGGGCTGGTCTCACCTACCCATCATTCCAGGGGAATTCGAGCTGCGACCGATCGAAGACAGCGCCGACCGTTTCAAATTGCTCAAGAAGCTGATGAACCGCAAAGACGTTACCCAGCTCATCAATGCTTGTGACGCTGGGCGAGAAGGTGAACTTATCTTTCGCTACATCATCGAAGCGGCTGGCGTCAAAAAACCCATCCAAAGGCTTTGGATGCAATCCATGACTCAAGGCGCAATTCTGGATGCCTTCAAAAAATTGCGCAGCGATGCTGAAATGCAGCCACTCGCAGATGCGGCCAAATGTCGAAGTGAGTCGGATTGGCTCGTTGGCATCAATGCCACACGTGCCTTGACGGCACTAAACTCGCGTCATGGTGGGTTCCGTCTCACGCCAGCAGGGCGTGTTCAAACCCCCACGCTGACGATTCTGGCGAAGCGCGAACGTGAGATTCAGTCCTTTGTCCCCCGCACTTATTATGAGGTGCACGCCCTTTTTGAAGTGGACGCCGGACGCTATGAAGGACGTTGGCTAGACGAAAAGTTTACCAAAGACGAACAGGACGAGCACAAGAAACCTGAGCGGCTCTGGGACAAATCTCAGGCTGAGGCCATCGTGCAGCGCTGTATTGGGCGGCCTGGCAAAATCGAGCAAATCACCAAGCCTGTGAAGCAGCTTCCGCCCCTGCTCTATGACCTGACAAGCCTTCAGCGTGAGGCAAGCAATCGCTTTGGTTTCTCCGCACGCCGCACTCTTCAGATTGCCCAGGCATTGTATGAAAAGTACAAGGTGCTCACCTACCCACGTACTGATTCGCGTTATCTACCTGAGGACTACCTGGGCACCGTTTTCGGCACGCTGAAGACCTTTGCCTCTCATGATGATCGCAAGCATGATGCTTTGCCTACTGAGCTTGGCAAACACGCTGCCACCGCGCTGGACAACAACTGGGTCCGCCCCACCCGCCGCGTCTTTGATACCAGCAAGGTGAGTGACCACTTTGCCATCATCCCGACGGGCCAGATCCCTCCCAAGGAGTTGCCTGAAGCAGAGCAAAAAGTCTTTGATATGGTCTCCCGCCGTTTTGTCGCTGTTTTCTTTCCTGCGGCTGAATTTGAGGAGACCACCCGCATCACCCGCGTTGGTCAAGACGCCTTTCGTAGTGTTGGTAAAGTGCTCATTGAGCCTGGCTGGCTGGCTGTGTATGGGAAAAAGGCCACTGAAGAAGCGGCTGAGGACGGCCAAGAGCAGACTCGACTCCTAGTGCAGGCAAAGGATGGAGACACGGCCTCTACCCTAGATGCCAAAGTGGAGGAACTAGCGACCAAGCCACCTGCTCGATTTAACGAAGCTACCCTACTGCGCACCATGGAGACAGCGGGCAAACTCGTGGATGACGAGGAACTCGCAGCAGCGATGAGCGAACGCGGTCTCGGCACACCCGCCACTCGTGCCGCGATAATTGAGGGACTCATCAACGATAAATACATCGAGCGCGTCGGACGTGATATTGCCGTCACGACCAAAGGTCTCGCCTTGATTGATCAGATTAGTGAGATCGGCATTGAAGCCCTCAGTTCGCCAGAACTGACCGGCCAGTGGGAATATAAACTGCGCCAGATGGAACATCACCAGTTGGATCGCACGCACTTCATGCGCGATATTCGTGCCCTCACCACGGACGTCGTAGAAAGAACCCGCGCCTACCAAAAGAAAGCCAAGGAACGTGTTTATCCAGACTTTGATGCCGTTTGCGGCAGTTGCGGGCATCATGGTTTCAAGCAGACAGAAGACTACTATTCCTGCAAAAACGATGCTTGTGGCGTGCGCGTCTTCAAGACGATTGCAGGGCTGGAGCTTTCCGACGCCCAAATCCGCGAGTTGCTCGAGAAAAAATTTCTCCCTCCCATGGAGGGCTTCCGCAGCCGATTGGGAAAAGAGTTCACCGCTGGTCTAGAGATCAATGACAAAGGCAAAGTCGGCTTTGTTTTTCCGGGCGGCAGCAGTGATCCCGATGCCCCCCCGCCTTTTGATTTCGCCAGCGCTGTGCCACTCTGCGCTTGCCCTGTTTGTGAGAAAAAGAAGCGCAAAGGGCAGATCTACGAAACCCCTCAGAACTACATCTGTGATGTTGCGGCAAAAGATGCCAAAGCCTGCAACGCCCGCCTTCCCCGCCAGCTCTGCCAAAAAGAAATCACCGTCGGTAATGCCATCAAATTCTTCACCGAAGGCAAAACAGATCTCATCGAAGGCATGATTTCCAAAAAAGGAAAACCCTTCAGCTCCTATCTCGTTTGCAAAGCAGGTGAAAAACGGCTTCTCGGTTGGGAATTCCCACCACGCGAACCTCGCCCCAAAGCCGCACCGAAAGGTCGTGGCAAATTTGCCAAAAAGACAGCCACCCTGGCTGATTCTTGATCGAACAGACTCCGAGTCATCTCCTGGATTGTCATTCCTCCCTGTCACAGCATTGTCAAGAAGGGCACAGCCGCTATCCTAACTGGTGTCCTTTTCCCGCTGACACATTCCTTTTATGTCCCTCGAAGCCTCCCTCCAAGCCGCAGCTACCGCTGGTCTGCTCCTTCCTTCTAGCTACGACAACATCCTTGCCCTCCTCGCTGCGAGCAGCAATCCTATCTATCGCGCTAGCATTGAGGAGTTAGTAACTGCTGCCCAATGGGAAGAGCTGAATGACCGCTTTTTTCAGGCACTCAAATTTGGCACTGGCGGCCTGCGTGGGCGTACTCTGGGGAAAATTGTCACCCAAGCCGAGCGTGGTAGCGCCGCAGCCGATCAACAGCCCGATCATCCCTGCGTTGGCACAAACGCGATGAATTTCTACAATGTCAGCCGGGCGACTCGTGGCCTCGTGACTTATTGCAAAGCCTGGCGTGCCAAGGCGGGTCTCTCAGGAAAGCCTAGCATCGTCTTCAGCCATGACACGCGCATGTTCTCGCCTGAATTTGCCAAGCGCTGTGCCCAAATCGCCATCGAAAACGGCGCTGATGTCTATCTCTTTGACGGTTGTCGGGCCACGCCAGAGATGAGCTTCGCTGTGCGCCAGCTTCGTGCTGACGCTGGTGTGATGTTGACTGCCAGCCACAACCCTCCCCACGACAACGGCTACAAAGTCAATTTTAGTGACGGTGCAGGCATCGTCGAGCCCCACGCCAGCGGCATCATCAAAGAAGTGAATGCGATCCGAGATGAAGCCTACGAGCCTCTTCCCGCTGATCAACAGGGTAAAATCACCCTCCTCGGCTCAGACATGGATGCCCTCTACCTGGAGCGCGTAGAGACAATGATGCTCCGGCCAGAATTGCTGAAAAATGAAAAGGCCAAGTCGCTGAAAATCGTCTTCACCGCACTACACGGCACTGGCGGCGTTTTAGTCCCGGTTCTGCTCAAAAAACTCGGTTTCAATTTCCTCACTGTGCCAGAGCAGGACGTGCGCGACGGACGTTTCCCCACGGTCAAATCCCCCAATCCCGAAAACGCCTCCGCCTTAAAAATGGCCGTGGATCTTGCCGACAAAGAAGGCGCAGACATTATCATCGGCACCGATCCTGATTGTGACCGCATGGGCGTCGGCGTGCGGGATGCCAGTGGCAAAATGGTCCTGCTCACTGGCAACCAGACCGGCTCCCTCATGGGATGGTATCGCCTCAAGACGATGTTTGAGCTTGGCATCCTCAATGAATCCAACAAGCACCGTGCGGTCTTCCTCAAAACCTTCGTCACTAGCCCCATGCAGGACACCATCGCCGCAAAGTTTGGCGTGCAGTGCATCAACACCCTGACCGGCTTCAAATGGATCAGCGCTAAGCTTGCCAAATATGAAGCCGCCTTGCCTGCCGAAATCCTTGCCAAATATCGCGACCTCTCTGCTGCTGAATCCAGAGCGGCCCGCCTTCAGCACAGCAAGTTCCTCGTCTTTGGTGGCGAGGAAAGCTACGGCTACATGGGCGATGACTTCAGCCGTGACAAAGATGGCAATGGTGCCGTCGTCATGTTTGCCGAACTCGCTGCTTATGCCGCCAGTCAAGGGCTTACCGTCGCCGGATTGCTAGATGAAGTGTACTGCGACGTAGGCTACTTTCTAGAAGTCAACCAAAGCAAAGTCTTTGAGGGTGCCAGCGGCGCGGCCCAGATCGCTAAGCTCGCAGACAGCTACGGGGCCAACCCGCCTGCCGTGGTGGATGGCAGCACCGTCACCGCCGTCCGTGATTTCCGCAAACCCGGCATCCTCGATGAAGAGGGAGAGCCAGTCGCTACGGAAAAAATGCTCTTCGTGGATCTCGCCGATGGCCGTAGCTTTGCCGTGCGACCCTCCGGCACCGAGCCCAAGATCAAATACTACATGTTTGCCCGCCAGGTTCCTGCCGAAGGTCAAAAGCTATCCAAAGACGAACTGACAGCCGCAAAGAAGAAGGTTTCCGCCTCCCTGGAATCCATGTGGACTTGGCTAGAGAAAGACATCGAAGCCCGCCTAAGCTGAGCATCATGCTTATGAGGCACGACATGAAGCGACATCCCACAGGAATCAGCTTGCCTTCAAATCATACTCCATCATAATCACTCCTGTTCTTGGAGTCTCCAGTGGGGTTTCCCCTTCATCGACCTGATCCACCAGGGTGATTTGAATCACCACGAGCGGCTCACTCGACACACACTCTCTGAACAGCCCGATGCCTACCGAATCAGACATAGGGCATATCATTCATGATTCGGGCTGTGGCTCAGCCTGGTAGAGCGCTTCGTTCGGGACGAAGAGGTCGTGGGTTCGAATCCCGCCAGCCCGACCA
>JAIWOJ010000211.1 GCA_020216965.1 Prosthecobacter sp. | reverse complement strand
GGGGGGCAGGGGATGGGGATGGCTCTGGCATCGGGCAGCTCAGGCATCGGTCGGGGTGTCGGCGGGGGCTCCCTCAGACACGTTCGGCTGGGGCTCTAGGGAGAGCTGTTTTTCATCCGGGGGCGCGGGGGTTTGCTCCTCGGGGGCAGAGGGCAGTTTCACGCGGCGCAGCTCTTGGGCATTGGGCAGTTCATCCAGGCTCTTGACGGCGAAGTGTTCGAGAAAGGCGTCTGTGGTGCCATAGAGCAGTGGCTTGCCAGGGAGCTCGGCGCGGCCTTCGATTTTAATGAGCCCTTTATCCACGAGCTGCTGCACCATCGCATCCACACTGACGCCACGCACGGCCTCGATGCCTGCCTTGGTGATGGGCTGGCGGTAGGCGATGATGGCGAGGGTCTCTAGGGCCGGTTGGCTGAGGCGCTGCACTTTTTTTCCGGGGAAAAGCGCCCGGCACCACTCGGCATATTCGGACCTGGCGCAGAGCCGCCAGCCATGCGGGCGCTCAGCGATGGTGAAGGCGCGGCCATCTTTCTCATAGTGGGCGATGAGGTCATCGATGGCAGCGCGGATGGAAAGCTCGTCCACGGTGAGCAGGGGCTCAATCCAAGAGGGCACCTCGGTGGGGTCATTGGCAGCTTCTTGGATGTCTTTGGCGGTGTCCTTCACGGCGGTGGCCATCTGGGTGAGCGGTAGCGGCTCCTGCGTGGCAAAGAGGAGGGCTTCGACGATGGCGGTCAATTCCATGGAGCTGGGTGGCGAAAATAAGGATGGGGTCTGGGAAAAATAAGCAGGCTAGCTGATGTTCCGGCAGACATGATCTGGTGCATCACGGGGAACATCGGCATCCTGAATCAACCCAAAGCAAGGCAGCGGGGTGAGTCAAGGCAGCTTAGCTCCCAGCGGCTGCTTGGCTGCTGGAGGTCACGGCGGCGCTGTGTCGTGGAGGGAGGCTACCAGCCCCGGCGCAGCTCCCCGCCCACGCGCTCATGGGGTAGCCAGAGAATGCCGATGGCGTCTGGCTGGATGCGTGTCTTGACGGGGGTGAGACGGAAGGTCTCGAGGGTGAGGCTGGCAGGATCGTATTGATCGCGAATTTTCTGGGTTTCGTCCTCTAGGGTCTGGTTCAGGGAGGCGATTTCTTCCATGACGGCTTTTAGCTCAGCCTCAGCGGCAGCGGCTTCCTGGCCCTCGCGCATGACGCGGGAGGCGCTGGTGACATGGCTGCTTTTCACGAGGCTGGAGATGCCGCTTTTTCTCCCCAGAAAGGCACCGAGGAGGCTGGTGCCGATGCTGACGGCAGCCGAGAGCTTGGCGCTGGTGGCCTGCTGCTTTTGGGTATCTACCTTGAGCTGTGCCTTGGCGGCTTTGTCTTCGAGGGATTTGATGGTTTTCGCCGCTTTCGCGCGCAATTCTTCGATGGCTTTGTCGCGTAGCTCGCGGGCGGTCTGGGTGATGCGGGCTTTGAACTCATCCACTTTTTCGCCGGGATTGGAGTAGGCATCAAGCAAGGGGCTGTAGCTGACCTCTAGGAAGTGGTTCGCATAGACCCAGTCGGTGTAATCTTTACGGATGCTGGCGTAGGTGGTGGACTTTTGCGCGGCTCCTGGTAGCTCGGCGTATTCCGCACCCTCCTCTGGCTGGGTGCTCCAGGTGGCTAGGTCCACGTCACGAGGGATGTCCACAAACTTGTCCCAGAGCACGCGCTGGCCGTTGGTATCGATGGGGTTGACGAGGGTGATGCGGCTGATGCCGCTGATTTTCTTCTTGGCATCGTCAAAGTTCACGATGGCACTGCGCAGGATGGCAGGGACGTAGCAGAGGCTTTCGGGAGAGATGTCGCAGGGGATGAAGAATTCGGCCGTGCCTTCTGGTAGCTTGGGTTTGACGGTATTGCGGGCGGCGGCAGGTGCGGCGGTGGCACCGGGAGGCAGGAAGCCATCGTCTTCGCTGGCAGCAGCGGCTTTTTTAGCCGGGCGCACTGGGTCCATGAGGCGCTTCACCTGATCACGCGCCAGGGGGCCGCTGAGGTAACTCATGATCCAGCGCACATGAAAGATGCAGGGGCCGTCTTCATGCACGTTGTTCATGAGGAAGACGCGGTTGCCGAGGCCGGACATGGCGGTCTCCATCGCTCTGCGGTCAAATTTGCCGCCGGAGGTGCTAGCGGCCCCTTCGAGACCATCGAGCAGCCGCGCTTTGTCGCGCTCTGTCTGGAGGCGGCCGATCCACCAGGTGCCGATATTTGCCAGCGCTTTGTAGTCGAGGTCCACCGGGTTTTGCGTGGCGAGCAGAAGGCCCAGGCCAAAAGCGCGCGCTTGCTTCAGCAGGATCATCATGGGCTTTTTGGAGGGTGGCATCGCCGAAGGCGGCAGGTAGCCAAAGATCTCGTCCATGTAGAAGATGGCACGCAGGGAAGTCGTGCCCTGCTGCTGGCGCATCCAGCCGAGCAGTTGGTTCAGCAAGAGGGAGACGAAGAACATGCGCTCCGTATCACTGAGGTGGGCGATGTTGAAGATGGTGACGCGCGGCTTTCCCTCAGGTGTGTAGTACATGCGCTGGATGTCGAGCGGCTCGCCTTCCAGCCAGCTCGCAAAGCCTGGGGAGGCGATGAGGTTGTTCAGCTTCATCGCCAGCGCCGTGCGCTTGGTCTCCGGCATGAAGCTATCGATATCGACGACACCCACTTTGCGGATTGGGGGCTGCTGGATGTGGCGGACGAGGTTCTCCAGGGTGACGTTTTGCCCCTTTTTCCAGCAGTGGCCCAGGATGTTGCTCAGCAAGATGTGCTCTGGGGATTGCACGGGGTCGGCGTCCACATTCATCAGCCCCAGCAGGGAGGAGACCGTGCTTTCAATGCGATCTGCGAGCGTCTCCGCATCGTCCATCACGGCGGCTGAAGGGCAATCGAGTGAACTGAGAATGGAGACGGGCAGCCCCGCGTTACTGCCGGGCGTGTAGATCGCCATGTCCACCGTCTCACGCAGTTTTTGGATGCGGGTGCTGCTTTGCCCCCAATCAGCCAGCCCTTTCTGCCACAGGCTGGCCTGCTGCTGGGCGTAGTCATCGACGGAAATGCCTTTGCGCCTAGCATCGTCTGGATTCACCCAGGGCTGAAATTCCTCTGTGCTGAGATTTGGAAAGGTCAGCAGGGCATTGCCGATATCTCCCTTGGGATCGACGGCAATGACGGGCACGCCGTCAATGGCGGCCTCCTCCAGCAGAGCCAGGCAAAGCCCCGTCTTGCCTGAGCCGGTCATGCCCAAGACCACGCCATGGGTGACGAGGTCTTTTGAGTCATACATGACCAGATCCTCCTGAAGCTGTTTGGCGGCTAGGTCGTAGCCGCGTCCGAGGTAAAAGGCACCGAGTTTTTCGTATTGGTCTGGGGTGATGGTCATGGCTGGATGAGTATGAAAGAGCGGCAGACTTGGGAAAGGACGAAATTTCTAGTGGTTTGAATCCCCGCAGGCATTTGAAAAAGTGCTGACGAAATCGTGGTTGCGCACCGGGCGGCACCGTCCATGCTCGCGCCCCTTTTTCGCTATGTCATCGTCCGTCAAAGTCGCCGTTCTCGGTGCCAGTGGTTATTCTGGCATTGAGCTTCTTCGCCTGCTGCTGCTTCATCCGCGTGCAGAGCTCGTGGCAGTGACATCGCGTGCATTGGCTGGGAAGGCGCTATCAGCGGAGTTTCCGCGCTTTCGCGGTGTGGGAGTGGCAGACAGGCTGCACTTCATGCCGCCAGATGTGCAGAAGCTGAAGGAGACAGGGGCCACGGTGGCTTTTCTGGCCCTGCCACACGGGGTATCGGTGGAGTATGCCCAGGGCTTGCTGGAGGCAGGCATCAAAGTCATTGATCTGAGCGCTGATTTCAGGCTGCGCAGTGCGGAGCTTTATCAGGAATTTTACGATCATCCCCACCCAGCCCCCCATCTCCTGGCAGAGGCTGTGTATGCGCTGCCTGAAGTGCGTGCCGAGGAGATCCGCCGCGCGCGCCTGATCGCCTGTCCCGGCTGCTATCCCACCAGCATCCTCGTGCCGCTGATTCCTTTGCTAAAAGCAGGGCTGCTGAGTGAAAGCCCGATCGCCATCTCCAGCATGAGCGGTGCGAGTGGAGCTGGGCGCAAGGAAAGCGTGCCATTGCTGTTCTGTGAAGTGCAGAACAGCCTGCGCAGCTACAGCGTGCCGAAGCACCGTCATGTGAGCGAGATCGGTCAGGAGCTAGAGATCGCTGCCGGTCGGCGTGTGCCGTTTAGCTTTGTCCCGCATTTGGTGCCCTGCTATTCAGGAATCTGCACGACGATCTTTGCCAGATTGCAGCCTGGCGTGCAGCCCGCCCAGGTGGGCCAGGCTTTGAGCGCGGCCTACCAGGACCAAGTTTTTGTGCGGCTGCTGGGGCAAAACCAATGTCCAGACACAAAAAACGTCACAGGCACGAATTTTATCGATGTGGGCTGGGCCTACGACGAACGTGCAGGCCAAGTCATCCTGATGAGTGCTGAGGACAACATCGGCAAAGGAGCCTCCAGTCAGGCCGTTCAAAACTTTAACCTCATCCATGGCTTTGAGCCTACTGCTGGCCTGCTGAACATCTGACCCCCAATCTTCTCCCGATGAAACCGAACGCCTCTGACCACGCCTGCAAGCAACGCGTGCCTTTCAAGCCTGTGGATGGCGGCGTCACCGCACCCATTGGCTTCCGGGCTGCGGCTGTCTCTTGCGGCATCAAGAACCCAGAGGCCACACGGCTTGACCTCGCACTCATCGTCTCAGACACGGCAGCGCTCACGGATGCCGTTTTCACCACCAACAAAGTGCGTGCCGCCTGTGTGCGCGTCTCCCAGCAGCATGTGAAGTCGGGTGCAGCCCGTGCTATCATCGCCAATAGCGGCAACGCCAATGCCTGCACAGGACCGCAGGGCATCCAAGACGCCAAGGCCATGTGCCGCGCGGCGGCGGAGGCATTGGGCATCAAGATGCGTGATGTGCTGGTCTGCTCCACAGGCATCATCGGCATGAATATGCCCATCCAGCGCATCCTACCCCAGGTAGGTGGCCTGGTGGAAAAGCTCAGTCCCGATGGCAGTGATGATGCCGCACGCGCCATCATGAC
>JAIWOJ010000210.1 GCA_020216965.1 Prosthecobacter sp. | reverse complement strand
AGCCACGCACGCAGGACCGCATCCAGTCAGAGCTGATCGTGTGGCAGACACCTGCGCTTTACTTCCCACGACATTCTCAGAGTTTCGGAGATGAAGCACTGCCTGATCCTGACCTCATGGCGGAGCGTGTGGCCGTGCTGGAGAGATGGGCTGAGACCTCACCCGGCACTCTGCTGATCTGCAAGGACAGCCTCGATGAACCTGCGCCCGCTGCACGCGAGCTGGCAAAGCAGCGCCGCCAGATCCAGGCGGGGCAAAAGCTGGAGCTTGAGGACTTTATCAGCGAGCTCAGTGATGCGGGCTATGAACGTGTGCCCGTGGTCACTGAGCGCGGCCAATTCGCGCGCCGCGGTGGCATTGTGGATTTTTACTCCTGGCAGGCTGAGGAGCCGCTGCGTGTGGAGTGGCTTGATGATGAAATCGAGTCCATCCGCGCCTTTGATCTACACAATCAATCTTCCGTGAGGCGTCTGGAGCGCGCCAGCCTCATTTTGCAGCTCGGTGAAACCGCTGCGGAGTCAGGCCAGGTGCGCGACTACCTTGGTCAAGACGACCTCGTGCTAATCATTGACGATGAAAAAGCAGACGTACCACTGCACGCGCGTGTTTTGTCTGGTGCAGAGCTTTCAGAAGCTCCTGAAGACTTTGCCTCAGCCATCCATGAGAACCCTCTCGGTGTCTTTGATGCGTCTGACTTTGTGCTGCACGAGGCGCGGCGAAAACAGTTCGAGATGCAGGTGGTAGAGTGGCGAAAACTCGGCTGGCGCACCGTCGTCTTTTTCCACAATGAAGCGGAGAGCGAAAGGTTCGCGGAGTTGCGCGCGGAAAAAGCAGACCCCGTGGAGACCGTGCTGGGCCTGCTTTACCGAGGTTTCACCGTGCCTGCAGCTAAGCTGGCCGTGCTCACAGGTGCGGAAATTTTCGGGCGGCATCAGGTCTCGCGCCGCTCACGTGGATCAAAGCTCGCAGACCCGGAGAACCTGCGTAAAGCGCGCGACATGCTCAGCGAGCTACGGGATGGTGATCTCGTCGTGCATAGCGAGCACGGCATCGGTCGGTTCACAGGCGTCGAGATGCGCACCGCTCCGAATGGGAAAAAAGAAGAGGTGCTGGCCATCGAGTATGCAGATCATGCAAAGCTCTTCGTGCCCGTGGTGCAGGCACACATGGTCAGCCGCTATGTCGGTGTGGGCGGACGCGCGCCCGCCTTGAGCAAGCTGGGAGGCAATTCCTGGCAAAAGACCCGCAAAACGGCGGAAAAGAGCGTGGAAGAATTCGCGGCCAAGATGCTGAGCATCAGCGCGGAACGCCGCAGTGTGAAAGGGTACGCGCACCCGCCAGACACGAAGTGGCAGGTCGAGTTCGAGCAATCCTTTCTCTACCGCGAGACACCAGATCAGCTCCGCTGTGTGGAGGAGATCAAGAAAGATATGGAGGCAGAAAAGCCCATGGATCGTCTGCTGTGTGCTGACGTGGGTTTTGGCAAGACAGAGGTAGCCATCCGCGCTGCCTTCAAAGCCGTGATGGGTGGTAAGCAAGTCGCCATCTTGGTGCCCACGACCGTTCTCGCACGCCAACATTGGCAAAACATCCGCCAGCGCATGAGCGAGTTCCCCGTCACGGTGGAGATGCTCTGCCGCCTGACGCCGAAGAACCGCGAAAAGAAGATCCTACAAGGCGTGCGCGATGGCACGGTGGACATCGTGGTGGGCACGCATCGCGTCATTTCTAAAGATGTGCGCTTCAAAGACCTGGGCCTCGTGGTCATTGATGAGGAACAGCGCTTTGGCGTGAAGCATAAAGAGAAGTTTAAGGAGCTGTTCCGCCTGGTGGACGTTCTCACGCTCAGTGCCACACCGATTCCGCGCACGCTTTACCTAGCACTCATGGGCATGAGGGACATGAGCACCATTGAGACCCCACCACCCAACAAGCAAGCTGTGGCCACTATCATCACTCCTTATGATGAGCGCGTGATCAAGCAGGCCATTGATGCCGAGCTTGACCGTGGCGGGCAGGTCTTTGTGCTGCACAACCGCGTGATGACCATCGAAAAGACAGCGATGCGTATCCGTGAACTTTGCCCCCAAGCCCGCGTCATCGTCGGCCATGGTCAGATGGACGAGGAATTGCTGGAAGATGTGATGCACCAATTCGTCGATGGCGAGGCAGACGTACTCGTCTGCACCACTATCATCGAAAGCGGCGTCGATATCCCAAACGCAAATACCATCATCATCGACCGCGCGGACCGTTTCGGCCTCGCGGACCTTTACCAGCTCCGGGGGCGCGTGGGCCGTGGCGGGCAGCAAGCCCATGCCTACCTGCTTTTGCCACGCGATGCCGTGACGGCTGGCGATGCCCGCAAGCGTGTGAATGCCATCAAGCAATACACCGGCCTAGGTAGCGGGTTCAAAATCGCCCTCCGCGACCTTGAAATCCGCGGCGCGGGCAACCTGCTGGGCACCGAGCAGAGCGGCCACATCGCCGCCGTAGGCTTTGACATGTATTGCCAGATGCTCAAGCAGGCCGTGAACCGCATGCAGGGCCGCCGTGTGCCACGTCCGGTCGATGTGGCCCTGCGCGCAGACTTCCTCGTGCAGAGTGAGGCCCTCATGGCCCAGGCTGAAAAAGGTGCCACGGGAGCCTTCCTGCCCTCTAGCTTTATCGAAGACACCCGTCTCAGGATCACCGCCTACCGCCAGCTTGGCGAGGTCATGACCCGCAAAGAGCTTGATGAACTCGAATCCCAGTGGCGCGACCAATACGGCGACAAGCTGCCCTATCCCGTGCAGAACCTGCTCGCCTGCGCCGCACTCCGCCTCGCCGCCGCACACGCGGGCATTAGCGAGGTCGAAATCAAAGACCGCAAGCTCATCCTCACCCGCAATGGCGGCTACGTCATGGTGAACGGAAAATTCCCCCGCCTGACTGAGCGCGCCGGCTTCAAGCAACTCCTAGAAGCCCTGACCATGGTGCGGAGCTTGTGATTTCAACGATGCTAAAGGCATTCAGGTCTAGAACCAGACCTGCACATGAGTGATTCAAAACAAGCAAATTCTGGCTGTGATCCTGACTCATCGATTGCTTCTGAGCGTGATTTCGCCCCCTTTCTTACCCTTGGGTGTTTCAAGAATTTTTCATCTCTCTAGCTTGATGGCTAGTGAGGGAGCCCTACATCGGACATCTCTCTCCCAAGCTCACGGTAATGACGCGATGGCTTTTCTGAGCACCTCCTTCACAAACTCAGGAATGGCCATCCCTGCTTCTGCGGCATCCGCTTTCAATCGCTCATACTGCTGGGTTTCAGTGCCCTGCCAGAGAAGGTCCACACGGCGTAGCTGTTTCATGGCGACTTGGGTGTGATTCTCGGGGTAGGCCCAGTAGCAGGTCAGGCAGACTTCACGGTCCTTTTGGCTGCGCCAGTTCTCGCAATGCTCGCAGGACCAGCTCTTGGCACGATTTGCTGAGCCGCAGAGCAACATGAAGTCCTCTGGCGACATGGTCTCGGACTCGCCAGCCACTTCACCTGGGCATGTGGGTCAGTTAGAAGAGTTCAGCCTGGACGGCATTCCGGCGAGTGATGAGACGTGAGGGTATCTTTCCAACTGCTGCGGCAAGGGCAGGCGAAAGGTAGAGGGATTCGATCGTCTGCTCTTCCCGTCCCAGCAGAGTCGCCTGGGAGGAGCGTCCGGCCTCCAATTCGATGTGAGTCAGACCAAGGTAGCCTGGGAGGGTTTCACCATAGGCCTTGTCTCCGGTCCGCCCGTCATAGCTGATGGCGTAGCGCAGGCCTCGGGAGTTCAGCCCGTCCAATGCCACGACGAAGTCATCGAACGAAAGCCCAGCTAGGTAGCGCGAGTCCCTGTCGCCAGAGGTTCCCTGGTAGGGGGGGTCCATGTAAATGACGTCATCGTCCTCAGTAGCCTCAAGCACATCGCGGAAGTCATGGGAGGTAACGATCGTTTTGCCCCGAAGCAGCATAGACACAGCCATGATGTTCTGCCGCATGGTTTCCGGGCGCGTGCCTAGGCGGCGCTTGTCCGGGCTCTGATTAAACATGCCTTCGCTGTTGTAGCGGACGGCCCCCTTGATGCATCGTGCGAGGAGGTAGAGGAAGAGCTTGGGTTCCTGGGTCCGGTTAAACTTTTCCCGCACGGTGTAGAAGTGCTCCAAAGCGTCTTCGGCATCCCCTTTCCAAAGCTCGGCATAAGCGTCCGCCAACTCTTCTGGGCGGTGGATCATGAGGTTCAGCAGTTCGGCCAACGGCTTGTTCAAGTCGTTGATCCAAAAACGCTCGGCGCGCATGTGTGCCGCGCAGGCCAGAGTCATGGCTGCGGAACCTGTGAAGGGATCCACCAGCCGCCTCATTTTCACCGGCAGGAATTTCAGGATCAGCGGTGCCAAAGCACGTTTGCTGCCCTGATATTGGAAGGCTTGGGGCACATTCATGGTGATTACCCTGACGTCTTAGACGGGCTGGCAATCTTGTCACGTCTGGAATTATCAGCATGATTTTCCCCGCCAGGGCTTTTCTGCACGAAGCGGGCGCGAGCTTGTCGAGAGCCTTGCCAAGGCTTTTGTCTTCGTTCAAAAGCCTGCGGCCATAAGAACTTAGTGTCTCAGTGCCGAGTCTTGGGGCGCTCACACCAGCCGCACATAACGGCGACCTGGGAGCGGGCGGATGAGGCGCTTCATTTCTAGCCGCATCAGGGCCACGTTCACTGTGCCTGCGGCCAAACCAGAGCGGGTGATGATCTCATCGATGTGGCGTTCCTCACTATCGATCGCGTTGAGCAAGATTTCCTCGTCCAGGGAGAGCGCCACGGCAGGGCGCACGGGCTCCAGGGTGGGAGCTTTTGGCGCGGTGGGAAAGAGGGTCATGAGATCATCAAGCACGTCGCCGCCATCCATCACGAGCTTTGCCCCTTGCTGGATGAGGCGGTTGCAACCCGCAGAGGTGGGGCGGTCGATGGGGCCAGGCACGGCATACACCGTCCTGCCCTGCTCCACCGCCTGCTGGGCGGTGATGAGGGAGCCACTCTTTAGCGGTGCCTCCACGACCAGCAGACCGCTGCACCAGCCTGCTACGACACGATTGCGATACGGAAAGGTCTGC
>JAIWOJ010000209.1 GCA_020216965.1 Prosthecobacter sp. | reverse complement strand
CGCCACGGCGCTCGGGTCATCGGCGCTCAGCTTGCCTTCGCGGGTCATCTTGGCCTCTGTGATGCGGTAGGCGTTGTTCGGCTTCCACTGCTCACGCGGCAGCAGTTCCTGGAGCGTGACGGGCATCTCGTCCTTGTCTTTGGCGAACTTGATGAACTGCTTGTCCCCCTCCTTGGGCAGCAGCCCCAGCCAGGCGAGGTAGGCGGGGAAAAACGGGCGGTCGAACCCATAATAGGCCGCCATTTCCTCCTTCTGCTCCTCGCTCAGGGAGGCACCTGCATCCTTCATGCCGCGCTCCCCTTGCTGCGCCGCCGCCTGCCTCAGCGCGGCCTCCAGCGGCCCGCCTGGGGTGATGCGGGTGATGAAAAACACCACCATCGTCGCCCCGATCAAGGTCGGTAGCATGAGCAGGAAACGGCGGATGAAGTAGTCGCGCATGAGGCGGTATCTGAGGCTGGAAAGTCTCAGGCATACGCGCTGGGGAGACAAGGATTACTGTGAAATTCTCCCAATCTCAAAGTTGGCGGAGCAGCCCGCGTTGATGGCGGTCCTCTTCTGTCATGGCAGATTCTGCAAAGCCTTCCAGCACACGCAGAGCCAGGCCCGGCTGCTGGAGGGAGAGATGTGCCTGGACGAGCCGACGGCGGGCAGCGTGGTCTTGGGGAAAGCGGCGCAAATAGGCCTGCCACGTCGCAGCCGCAGCGGTGGGGTTGGCGGCGCATTCCGCCAGGGTAGCCGCGTAATGCAAATCACGATCTGCTGGGGCGGCTTGGAGTGCGGTCTGGACGGCGCGGCGGGCGAGCGCGTTTTTACAAGCCAGCGCCAGAATCGCGGGCCGCAACACGGCATCTGCCAGGGCTAGACCTAGGAAATTCTCCGCGTCTTGCTCCATCTTCGCTGCTGAGGCAAGCTGACATAGCCGGAGCAGGGCACCCGCCTCTCCGGTGGCTGCAAGTTGACGACAAAGTGTGTAGGCCTGAGCCACGGGCAATTCCAGGTCAGCAGCACTGGCGACCTCATGCAGCCAGTGGCGGTAGGCCGTTGAGATGGTGCTAGGCTGCTTGAGCAGAGAGACAGCATCCTGGGAATGCTCAGGAAAGCGTGTGAGGTGTCTTTCTAGCCAGGGCATGAGCGTGGTGCGGTCACTACAAGCACGCGCGGCGGCCAATGCGCGCTGGAGGCAAGCCTCTGGTAGCGGAGCATCCGCAGGCAGCGCTTTGAGTTGCTCGATCTCATCGAGGAGCGCCTCAGCGGCGCGTCCGCACCGGATCATGAGGGCATTGCGCTTGTTTTTTGCCGCCTCTAGGTCTGTGGCATCAGCCCCTGGGTGTCGGCGCAGCCAGGTATCCACGATCGTGAGCACGGCGGCAGAGCGTGTGCTTTCCTGGGCCGTTTCGGCAAAGCTCTGCACGATCGACCACGGCGCTCCTGGAAAGGCAACTGCGCGCTCCAGGATGCTGAGAGCCGTGCGTGTATCTCCCGCTTTGCGCGCACGCTCGGCCAGGGAGTTCAGGGCATGGAGGCGCATGGTGTCATCCAGCCGGTCACCAGCCGCACAGATCATCAGGTGTGCCTCCTGGAGGGCGGTCACATTTTCCTGTCCTAGCCAGCCCAAGAGCAGGGCATCTCGGAGGGTGCCGCTGTTTTCAAGCATTGGGCTATTCTGCACGGTTAGCTCGCGGAGTTGTTCCAGGGTGGGACGGGCCAGCCAGGCATCTGTTTTTTCCAGTTGCTCGTCGGTCAGGAGGGCGATGCTGAGCAGGATGGGGCGGACGGTCTCAGGCGGTGCTTTGGTGAGGTAATGGGTCAGTCTTTCCAGGCGTTCTTCACGCACTTGGGCGGTCATTTCAGGTGCAGCGGCCACAGGATGCAGACGCCTGTGCCAGGCATAGGCGAGAGTCGCGTAGAGAATCAGGAGGAGAAGGAGACGGCTCATGGGAAGAAATCAGCAGGTGTGAAAAGGCGAGCGCGCTTCAGCGCATGGCGGCGGTCTGTCCGGGCAAAAGGCGGACCTGCACCGTGGCCTGGCTGGGCACGGTGAATTCCACACGCCCAGAGGTGTCAGCGATGGGGTATTCGGGGGCACCATTGGCTAGGATTTGGCACACCGTGCCTGGGGGGATGCCCTCAAACGCCAGCTCCACAGGGCGCGGGTGGGACACCTGAAAAATCGCACGGCTGCCGCCCGCCACGAGGTAGCGCACATCCCCAGAGGCGGAGGCGAGCCGCAAATACCCACGCTGGGGCTCAGCGCGCAGGACCAACTCCGTGCGGCGCAGGCCCAGCGTATGGATGTAAATCTGGTCACCCTGGCGTGAATAGCCGACCACTCCCGTGCTACGCTCTAGGTCTGGCACCCCGGCTGAGGCTGGCAGGCGCAGCGTGCGGGCCTGCCCTTCATTCACGATGATCCAGCGCGCGGACCCCGTCTGGTAAATGCGCGTCTGCCGTGCATCCCGCACCAGCCGCGCATACTGCCCTGCGGTGATGGCATGAAAGGGCTGAGAGGCGCACCAGTCCAGCAAGCGGCCTACCTGCTCCAAATCCTGTGACCGCACGACGTCGTGAAAGGACAGGCTGATGAGCGCAGGTGAAAGCCAGCGCCCATTCAAGGAACCTTGTTGCAGGCTCGCGATCTCTGCCCCGGCATGACGCAGCGTGCCCTGGCGTGGGGGCGGGGGCAAAATGGCACAGACGCTGTTTCCCAGATTCCAGCTCTGCGGTGCCAAAGCGGGCAGCCCCAGGGAAAGCGTGGCCCCCCTCGGCCAGGTGAGCAGGTTTTCCACCCCGACCTGGCGTGAAAAATTCGCGGCCTCTGTCCCCGGCAGGCAACCCTCGGGCCAGGCAAAGGCGGCCATGCTACGCCCTGCGGGCAGGCACTGGCGATGCAGGTAGGCCAGTGAGCCTGCCACCTCCCGCACCAGGTCGATCCGCAGGGTGGGTGCATCCGCACCGAGGATGGCAGCCATTGGTTCAGAGCCCTGCCAGCCCGTGGGCCGTGCCAGCCCAGCCGAGACGGGCTCCACATGGCCCAATTCAAAAATGCCCCTGGCAGCCTCATGCAGCCTCGCGGCCTGCCGTGCATCTGCCCCTGGTGACCAGCCACGCAGATCCGCCTCATTCAGCGCCACGCTGAAGGGCAGCGCATAGCGGGCCAGCACCTTCTCCAGCATCACTTCCCCAGCCAGCGGCAGGCCCGGCTGCTCCGTGATGGCCGCAAAACCCTCTGCCTGCACCTGGGTGACTAGCAGCCTGCGGCCATCCAGGCTGGCCGTGTCCATCACAGGCAAGACGGGCTGCCTCTTTAGCCACTTTTCCAAAAACAGCAGTGGGTTCAACTGCGGCCCCAGCTCCACCGCCAGCGGGTCCAGCCACATCCCACCCCAGGAGGCCAGCCACACCTGATCGTAGGCATCACCTTCCCTCGCCACCACAGAGAGCAGCACCTGGGCATCCGCCGCTGCACAGCGCACCTCACGCAGCCCCGTCGTGCGCGGGGTGCTGCTGCCTTGGCGCGCGAGCAGGCCACCCTCTGCCACCTGCAGGCTCGCAGGCGTGCGCAGTTCCACCGGCCTGCCGCCGCCGCGGATGCCCAGCGCCGCGCACACGGCTGCCCAGTCAGCCTCGCGTTCCCAGGGCAGCCCCGTTAGCAGCACCGGCACCTGTTGCCGCACCAGCCCCACGACCATTTCCGCCAGGCTGTGCTGCTGCTCCTGCCCCACATTCAGGGTCTGGTCCAAGATCACCGCCTGGATGCTCCCATGCTGGCCAGGCCATGCTTCCGCACCCTGCACTGCGGCGGCCTGCTGATAGCGCACTTGCCAGCCCAGCCATTCCAGAGAGCCATGCAGCACCCGCGCCGTGTAGCTCTCCCGCGCCTCACCCGTGTGCAGCACCAGCACCCGACGCTCCACCTCCTCCAGCGGCCCTAGGTTCACCCCCTCCAGCTCCGGTGTCGTAAAAAAAGGCACCCCGCCCTGTTCCCGGATCCAGGCCGCCCGTACGGGCACTTCCCCAGGCTGTTCAGGGTCTGCAAAGGCCACCACATACGGCTGCACACCCAATCTCCGGCACTCCCGCAAGCGCTTTCCCAGGCGCAGTTCATCCCCCTCATCCCGGCCTTTTTCATCCACGAAAAGGATGCCATCCAGGCTCAGGCGCGCCTCTGACACCAGGTCAAAGCCTCCCTCGATAAACAGCCGCTTATCTGGGTAGGCCCGCTTGACCAGAGCCAGGGTCTCCAGCACCGCTGCCCGCACCGCATCCTGGCTGATCTGCTCCAGTTGGCAAAACACCACCCCGTCAAACCCGCGCTCCGCCGCCGTCTCCACCAGCTCATGCACCACCACCTGGGGCCAGCCTGGGTGCGTCGCATCCAGATGCAGCTTCCCTTTGCCCTGGCCTGCCAGCAGCGGCACCCCGAGCTGCCGCGCCAAATCCGCCGCGCCGGACTCGGCGGTCACCTCAAACAGCGGCACCCGTGCCAGGCACACATTGCCGAGCGCATGAGCAGCCTCCAGATCCACCTGCGCATCCACCCGTAGCACACACAGGTCAAAAGCACTCAGCCCCTGGGGAGCCGGTTTCAGCGACAAATCCACCAACAACCGCGTCGGTGGCACCGCGATCGCAGAATTGCGGATGATCCCAAAAATGAGGGTCAGCGCCGCGAGAAGAGCCAAACCATCGATGAGTGGAGAGCGAAGTCGCATATTGATTTTGAGAATGACCGCAAATCTGACTCTAGAAAATATAGAATCAATAAAATTAGTGACTCGTCACAATATTCTTACCTCCACCTCAAACCCGGCTTCCCATCCGCAGGTTGTCAGCAGGTGGATGCAGGCACTCTTATCTGCTGGGACTTCGGAATTTCGGTTTCGCCCCCCTCACATCCCAGCCCAGGTGGCGGCTACCCCTTGACCTGGGCGAGAAGGCAGAGCGCCCGTTTAGCCCCCGACCTAGCCCCGGTAGGGGCTGTCTGTGAATAGCCAGGGGTGATCCCGCGTAGCGGGTGAACCCCTGGGGCACAGAACCACGCGGATTATCCCTGCCCCAACCCAGCATGGGGTTGCCCGATGCACCCTGCGCCGCGCCTCAAGCGAGCATCGGGGAACACCCTCCG
>JAIWOJ010000208.1 GCA_020216965.1 Prosthecobacter sp. | reverse complement strand
TCGGTCAGCTTGCTGCCGACATCCGCGCCTACTATCCGCCAGAGCCCTACAAGGCCAAAGGTGTGCGTTATGCCGGAGAGCAGATCCGTCGTAAGGCTGGCAAGAGCGTGAAGTAACCCATAGACACGACTTACAAACATGGCTGCTATCAATCGCAAACTCATCCGCTCGCGCATCCACGCGCGAATTCGCCAAAAGGTCAAGGGTACAGCTACCCGGCCTCGTTTGGCTGTGTATTTCTCTAACACAAACGTGTACGCTCAGCTCATCGACGACGAAGCAGGTCGCACGATCGTCTCAGCTTCTACCAAGGAAAAAGGCTTCGGAGGTGGCAAGGCAAATGTTGCTAGCGCTACCAAAGTCGGCCAAACAGTGGCTGAACGTGCTCTAGCTGCAAAGATTGAAGAAGTTGTCTTTGACCGTGGCGGATTTTATTTCCACGGGAAAGTCAAAGCCCTCGCCGACGCCGCCCGTGAAAAGGGTCTGAAATTCTAATCCCTCACCGCACAGATTTATGGCAGAAGAAATTCGCAACTCCGCCGATGGCGATTCCCGTGGCGACTCCGTCGAGAAGGTCGTTCACATCAACCGCTGCGCCAAGGTCGTGAAAGGTGGTCGTCGTTTTAGCTTCAGCGCACTCGTCGTCTCTGGAGATAAAAATGGCCGTGTCGGCTGGGGCTTTGGCAAGGCCAATGAGGTCGCTGATGCGATCAAGAAAGCGACAGAGGCATCTCGTAAAAAGATGGACCTCATTCACTTGAATAACAATACCATCCCCCACGAAGTCATCGGAGAGCATGGCGGCGGACACATTATGCTAAAGCCAGCTGCTCCTGGAACAGGGATCATAGCCGGTGGTGGTGCACGCGCCGTCCTTGAAGCTGCCGGGGTTAAAGACGTCATTGGCAAATCATTCGGCTCTAGCAATCACGCCAATGTCGTTAAAGCCACATTGGCCGCCCTCCATGCCCTGCGCCCGAAGGACGAAATCCTGCGCGCACGGGGCAAGGAGATCAAGGAACGTAAAGCTTTGTAATTGCCTTTTTAACCTCAAGAATTAAGACATCCCATGCGTCTTCACGAAACACAACCCCGGCCAGGTGCCCGCAAGCGCAAAAAGCGCATCGGCTGCGGCGAAAGCTCAGGCCACGGCAAGACTTCATGCAAAGGCCACAAAGGTCAGATGGCCCGTGCAGGCCGTGGCATACGTCCCGGTTTCGAGGGGGGGCAAATGCCACTCTTCCGTCGCCTTCCTAAAAAAGGCTTCTCCAATGATCGTTTCCGGGATGTCTATGAAACCGTTAATGTAGGTGACTTGAATGCCTTTGAAGACGGTGCTGTTATCAACGAAGCGTCACTTCGTGAGAAAGGCCTCGTCAACCGTGTTTGTGATGCCATCAAGATCCTCGGCAACGGCGAGCTCAGCCGCAGGCTTACGGTGGAGATCAAAAGCCTGAGCGCCGCTGCCCGCGAGAAGATCGAGAAGGCTGGTGGCACGATCGCCGCCTGATCCACTTCCAGAATTTAGACCCTTTGAGCGGGCCGGTCCCTGCCAACTATGCAAAGTTGGCCTTGAGGCCAGGCCCGCTTTCCTTTATCCCCTGCTTCCCTTTTTCCCGACCCAGACCATGATATCAGCCTTTCGTGACAGCTTCAGAGTGCCGGAACTTCGTTCCCGCATCCTTTTCACCCTAGCGATGGTCGTCATCGTCCGCATTGGCACTGCCATCACTCTACCAGGGGTTGATGGTAGCGTGTTGGATGAATGGATTTCTAGCCGCGCAGGTGATACTGGAGCTGCTGGCCAAGTCGCAGCGCTTTTGAATGTGTTTTCTGGCGGAGGGTTGCAAAACTGTGCCATTTTCGCGCTTGGTATCATGCCCTACATTAGCGCTAGCATCATGCTGCAATTGCTAACCGCTGTGTATCCTCCACTCAGCAAGATGGCTCGTGAGGAAGGCGGTAGGCAGAAGATCACCCAGTATACGCGCTTGGCCACCATCGCGCTGTGTTTGTTCCAAGGCTACTTGCTCGCCAAATCACTGGCCAATCCTGGGCAAAATATCTTCCTCGGTGGGCTCCAAGATGTGATCAATCGCACCGGAAAACCATTGGTTCCTGATTACGGACCGATGTTTGTATTGGTCACCGTCATTACCATTACGGCGGGTACCATGCTAATGATGTGGCTGGGTGAGATGATTACAGAGAGAGGCATTGGAAATGGCGTCTCTATCCTGATTTGTGTGAATATCGTGTCAGACCTGCCGGGTGCCATGGTGCAAGTCTGGCAGACCTATGTAGGCAATGCGGCGAGTGATATGAGCAAGCCCGCTACCCTTGTGCTTTTAGTTGCCTTCATGATCATCGTGATCGCCGGGGTCATTTGTATCACCCAGGCAACTCGGCGTATTGCGATACAGTATGCAAAACGAGTCGTTGGAAGGAAGGTCTATGGAGGCCAGACAAACTATCTGCCTTTGAAGGTCAATTACTCTGGGGTTATGCCCATTATTTTTGCCCAGGCGATCCTACTTTTCCCCGCGCAGATTCTTAGCGCCATTTTCCCAGACGTAGCACCTGTGCAGCGCTTCTCAGGATGGCTTAGTTCAGGCATCCCTTATTATACCCTTTCCGCAGCGCTAATTTTCTTTTTCAGTTACTTCTGGGTGGCTACGATGTTCCAGCCAACGCAGATTTCTGAGGACTTGAAAAAGAGCGGTGGTTATCTCCCAGGCATTCGCCCAGGCAAGCCCACGGCAGATTTTTTGGACTTTACGATGAGTCGCCTGACCTTTGCAGGCGCAATTTTCCTCACACTGCTCTATATCATGCCAGCGGGCATCACGCGCCTGATGGGCATTTCTCCCACTGCGGCACAATTCTTTGGCGGCACCAGTTTGCTCATTCTCGTCGGTGTGGTGTTAGATGTCATGCGTCAGGTAGAAACTTATCTCCTGCAGTCTCATTATGACGGCTTCCTGAAGAAAGGACGCATTCGTGGCCGGTTTGATCGCATGGCGCAAACCGGCCAGGTCGCAGACTCTCGCACCGTCGTGTGGCTTTGGACCGGGATCGCAATCATCGCCCTTGTCGGTGTTGCCTATTTCATCGCCACCGGCAAATAATGTCGGACTGGAGAGAGCGCGCGCCCCCCGACCGACATGTTAGGAAGCAAGATTCCCATCCGCCACGGCTCTGTCCTCAATGGGCTGCGCGCCGCCAATAGCCTCGCCCGAGATATCTTGCTAAAAACTGCGAGCCAAGTGGCTGTCGGTATCACCACGGGTGAAGTGGATCGCTATGCAGCAGCGGAAATGAAAGCGCGTGGCTGCAAAAGTGCCTTTCTTGGTTATCGGAAGTTTCCCGGACATATCTGCATCTCGATCAATGAGGAGGTCGTTCACGGGATTGGTGGTGCTAGGGTCATCCAAGATGGAGACATCGTGAAGATTGACGTCGGTATTGAGTATGAAGGTTGGATTGGAGACAATGCGCTCACTGTACCGGTGGGAAATGTCGCGAAGGAGACGCTGCACCTCCTGGCTGCAACGGAGGAGGCGCTGCATGTAGCCATTCGCCATGCTCGCGATGGCTGGATGCTGGGTGATCTTTGCCATAGCGTCGAAAACCACGTGCAGCAATATGGCTACAGCGTGGTGCGCGAATTTGTGGGCCATGGCGTGGGACGGAAGCTGCATGAAGAGCCCCAGGTACCGAATTACGGTAAAAAAGGTGAGCGTCCGCGTCTCAAAGCAGGCATGAGCCTAGCCATTGAACCCATGGTGAATATGGGGACAGCCAAAACTCGAGTGCTGAGTGACAACTGGACGGCCATCACGCAAGATCGTAAGCCTAGTGCCCACTACGAACACGTCGTGCTCGTGACTGCTCATGAGCCAGAGGTGCTGACTTTACGCAAACGCATGTTCCCGCATGGGGTGCAGGATTTAACCCCCCTGCCAGTCAGTGCCCTGGGCTGACTTTACCACGCAAGTAACGTCCCGTTAAGCTTTCGGGATGTTTCTGGATGTCCTCGGGTGTGCCAACGGCCATCAGCCGCCCTCCCTCCTTCCCTCCCCCTGGCCCTAGATCAATGACCCAATCTGCGCTGCGGATGACATCCAGGTGATGCTCAATGATGATGAGCGTATTCCCAGAATCACGGAGGCGGAAAAGCACATCAAGCAGCGTCTGGATATCTGCAAAGTGTAGCCCAGTGGTTGGTTCATCCAGGATGTAAAGGGTGCGTCCCGTGGCACGGCGTGCCAGTTCGGCAGCTAGCTTGATGCGCTGTGCCTCGCCGCCGCTGAGGGTATTTCCCGCTTGGCCTAGTCGGATATAGCCCAGGCCGCACTCCTCTAGGGTCATGAGCTTGGCAGAGATGCTACTTGTTTTTCCAAAAAAGCGCGCAGCTTCGCTGACCGTCATCGCTAGTACTTCGGCGATGTTGCGCCCTTTGAAGGTCACCTCCAGCGTCTCTGCATTGTAGCGTTGTCCTTGGCATTGGTCGCAGGTGACGTGCACATCAGCTAGGAAGTGCATATCGATTTTCAGCAGTCCGTCTCCCTGGCATTTTTCGCAACGGCCACCGGGTGTGTTGAAGCTAAAGCGCCCCGCGTCGTACCCACGCACGCGGGCCAGTGGCAGTTGGGAAAAAAGCTCGCGGATGGCTGTGAAGGCACCGGTGTAGGTCGCGGGATTGCTCCGCGGGCTGCGGCCGATAGGGGATTGGTCAATGACGACGACTTTGTCAAAAGCCTCCATTCCTGTGATCGCATCATGGCGGCCAGGTTCATCTTTAGCCGCGTAGAAGTGTCGCTGCAGAGCGCGCACGAGCACTTTGTTCACCAGAGTCGATTTTCCGCTACCAGAAGGGCCTGTCACACAGGTCAGGCAGCCTGTAGGGAAGGAGATCGTGATGTTGCGAAGGTTGTGCTCATGGGCGTTGTGGATCGTCAGAGCTATCTTTGGGTTTTGCAGGGAGCCGCCATTGGCATGAAGAGAAAACGCAAACTCATCCAGATGGCTGCGTTTCCGCAGTGAAGACGGTTGGATTCTTCGGCTATGGTTTAAATAGGCACCCGTGAGGCTTTCGCGGGCTGCCATGATATCTGAGAGCGTGCCTTGGGCGATGACTTGG
>JAIWOJ010000207.1 GCA_020216965.1 Prosthecobacter sp. | reverse complement strand
CATGCCCATCTCCTTTTGTAGGTCGGCGATCAGCTCCAAAATCTGCGCTTGCACGGTGACATCGAGTGCGGTGGTCGGCTCGTCGGCGATGAGCAGCTTCGGTTTGTTGATGAGTGCCATGGCAATCATCACCCGCTGCCTCATGCCGCCGCTGAGCTGGTGCGGGTATTCATTGAGCCGCTGCTCAGGCGCTGGGATGCGCACCTTTTTCATCATCTCGATGCTGCGGGCCAGCACCTCGGCCTTGGGGCAGTCTTCATGCAGCAAAATCGCCTCGGCGAGCTGGCGGCCCACGGTTTGCACGGGATTCAGCGCCGTCATGGGCTCTTGGAAAATCATGCTGATTTGGCTGCCACGAATCTTTTGCATCTCCTCCAACGGCAGGGAGACAAGATCACGCCCCTCAAAGCGGATGCTGCCGCCAAGGATTTTGCCATGCGGCTGCGGCAGCAGGCGGGTGATGGAAAAGGCGGTGACGCTCTTGCCGCAGCCGGATTCGCCGACGATGCCGAGCGTCCTGCCCCTGGGGACCTCAAAGCTCACCCCGTCCACCGCCGTCATGCGCCCCGCGTCGGTGTCGAAGGCCGTGACGAGGCCCCGAACCTGTAGGATGGGCGTTCCGCCCGTCGCGGGTGACACGGGCATTCTGCCCGTGTCCACAGCTCCGGGCAGAATGCCCGGTTCACTTGTGACAGGCAGGATGCCTGTCCTACTCTCGTTGGCCTCGTTCATTTCGCTTTGTAGGCGTCAAAGACGCGGAGGGTTTCGCCAAAGTCCCGACCGGAGCGCATGGCCTCCTTGGTCTCGCGCTTCAGATCTTCATCGATCCAGAACATGTGCGCATCGAGAGGCTCGCGGCTTTTGCGGGCGTTGCCGTTTTTGGGCCACTGCACCCAGCGCCAGGTCATGTAGCGGTAGAAGGGGGATTCCCAGGCGGGGATGGTGCAGGCGCGGTCCTCAATGAGCTTGGCGAGCTTCCAAGAAAGCTCGCGCACTTCCTCCTCCGTCTTCGCCTTGCGGTGCTGGTCAATGATTGGGTCGAGCGCGGGGTCGGCGGTTTGGGTGATGTTGTTCGTGTCTGTCACCACCTCGCGCTTGCCGTCCTTGCCGATTTTGAAGGCGTTGTCGCTGTGGTAGTCGTCCCAGAAGCGGGGGTAGGGTGGCTGCGCGCCGAAGCCGGCAAAGCCCATCTCGTGGTTCTTCTGGTCGAGCTTTTTATACATCTGCGTGGCATCAAGACCCTCAATGTTCATCTCTAGCCCGGCCTTTTTCGCCTCCTCCTTCAAGCGCAGCATGATGGGCGTGACCGTGCCGGAGTTGAAGGTCGTGAGTGTGAAAGAGAGACGCTTGCCCTCCGCGTTGACGAGGATGCCGTCAGGGCCAGCTTTCGTAAATCCGGCTTTGGCAAAGTGCTCGCGCGCCTTCACCGGATCAAAAGGCCGCGCGCGCAGGTCGGGGTTGGTGAACTTCCCGAATCCAGCGAAGGTGCTCTGCATCCGCGTCTTGTCCCCCCGAAAGTCCACGTCGATGACCTTCTGAAAATTCATCGCATGGTGGATGCCGATGCGGATGTCCAGGTTGTCGAGCAGGGGCTTGCTTTCGTTGATGCGGATGCCCCAGGTGACCTGCGGGTATTCATTGTAAAAGATGTGCCGCTCAATGTAGCCCCGGTAGATCTCAGGGATCTCCGCTTTGTCATACCAGTAACGCGGCAGCCCGGCGAGGTAGTAATCGAACTGCCCCTGGCGGAACATCTCAAAGGCCTTGTCCGGGCTGGCGATGATTTTGTACTCCAGGAAATCACAGTTATAGACATAGCGATAGTGCTTCAGATCACGCGCCCACCAGTCTTTGACACGGCGCAGGGTGATGGAGCGCCCGCGCTTCATGAGATCGGGATCAATCACATACGCCCCTGTGACTGGGCAGATCCGCCACTGGTAACGCGCGGGAAAATCCGGCCCAAACTCGCGGTAAAAATGCCGCGGGCTGGGTGGCAGCATGGCATACCAGATGGGGTCTGGCTTCGGCTCTGGAATGGTGACAGAAAAAGTGCGCGCGTCGTATTTCGTGATCGCCGCATATTCCTTGGAATACCAGTCATTGTACCAGGGGTCCTTGATGTGCGGGCTGGTCATGACAAAGAAGGTCATGAAGAAGTCCTCCACCTCGACGGGGGTGCCGTCTGAGAAGGTCACATGGTCGCGAAGGCGGAAATAGACCGTCTTGCGATCCTCGGAGACGGCCCACTCTTTCGCCAGGCCGGGAATCCACACATCCTCATCAGGGTGCCTCGTGACGAGGCCGATCTCGATATTGTCATGATGCTCGCCGCGGAAGGTGTTGTTCGCATCCGGGCCGATTTTGCGGAAGGTCGGCGGGAAAGTCGGATGCCAGTCGTGGAAGGTGCCGCCTTTTTTGGCGCGGGGATCGCCAAACTCCGGCACCTCGGCGGCGTTTTCCCATTTCAAGCCCGCAGGCAAGTCGGCGGCGGTCTTGAACTGGAAGAAATCGGGCTTGGATTTCCAGTGAGCCTCCACCTCCGCCGTATTGTCATAGGGCGGAAAGCGCGTGTCGTCACTGTCGGAGCAGGAGGCGAGAAAAACCAGGCAGACAGACCAGAGAAAGACCGTGAAACGATTGGAAAACGGAGGGGTCATTCTGGATGGGCTTCGAGCAGAAGGGTGATGATCTCAGGACTGACTCGAAAATTCAATTCTTCGGTCAGCCGTGTGAAGATTGGACGCAGAGGACCAATAAGCCCCAGCGAGCGGGCACGCACGAGCACACCGAGGACCCCGATGACGGACAAGCCTTTGGCTGACGCCACCTTGCGCCCGCGCGCCTCATCCATGAGGATGTGGTCCGCCTGCATCTCCATGGCGAGCTGGATTGCCGCCTCCTCGCCCGCATCCAATTTAAATGGCAGATCTCCGAGTTGCGCAGGGTGATTCAAAGTGCGCACTTCAAGCCATGCCGCGTGCAGGATCGCGTCAATCTCAGGGTGATCTGAAACGCCCGCCAGCAATTCTGAGGCGACCGCAGAGGGTATGACGACTTTTCCAAACATCGCCTCCAAAACCTGCGCGCACCGCAGCCGCGCCAGGTAGCATGAGCAGGAGGTGTCAGAGATGACGATCACAGCCAGCCAAGCTTTTTGAGGTTCTCGATCTCCCGTGCGCCCTCTTCGTCCGTCCATGCGCAGGTGGGCAGTCCCCGGGCCAGCGCGGAGTCAAAAAACTCCACATAACCCAGGCCGCACATCTGGCGCAGTTGTCCGCCTGTAATGCGACCCTGGGCGTAGAGAGCAAACGCAAACTCCTTGAGTGCCTCCTTTTCATCTAGGCCGGCCTCTTGGGCGATGGTGTCTGGAATGGTGATCGTCATAGCTGTAGAAAGGTACTCTGTTCTCAGCGGTAGGTCGTGAATTTTTTTGGATCGAAAGCCTCGCGCACGGCCTCGCCGACGAAGGTGACGAGCACCAGCACCGTGGTCATGGCCACAAAGGCGCTGCTGACGATCCAGGGATAGTTGAAGTCCTCCGTGCCCTCGTGCAAGAGCCTGCCCCAGCTCGGCTCCTCGGGAGGCAGGCCAAAGCCCAGGTAATCTAGCGCGGCCAGGGAGGTGATAATGGCGGCGACCTCAAAGGGGGCCAGCGTGACCAGGATGGCGATGCTGTTCGGCAGGATGTGCTTGAAGATGACGCGGCCGGTGCCCGCGCCGAGCAGACGCGCGGAGGCCACATAATCCCGCGCCTTTTCCTTCAGCGCCGCCGTGCGGATGTAGATCGTCGTGCCCATCCAACTGAAGAGAGAGATGATGACCACCAGCAGGAAAAGATTCGGGCTGATGATGGAGCTGACGATCATCACGATGAAGAGGAAGGGCAGCACCGACCAGATCTCGATCAATCTCATGCCCACCAGGTCCATCAAGCCGCCGAAGTAACCCAGCAGCCCGCCTGCGGCGACACCGACGACGAAGACGAACGTCACAAACAAGATGGAGGCGATCACCGCCTGCTGCCAGCCGCCGAACAGGATGGCCAGCACATCGCCGCCCATGGAGGTGGTGCCGAGGAAATGCCGGTGCGCCCAGGATGGTGGCGAGGGCGGATAGACGACGGTTAGCAGTTTGTCCGCCGCTTGGGCCTCGAGTGCGGCGGCTTTGCCCTCGGTAAAGTCGCTGTAGGCGGTGCGTTCACCCTGGTGATAGGTGGCTTTTTCCACCAGCTCGTTGCTAGCATCCCAGCCCTGCATCTCCCCCTGCCTCAGGCCGTGGCGGAAGACCCATTCCTGGCGCTTCTGCTCCGGCTTCTCTTTGAAAACCGTGTAGGCGCGGCCATCGAAGGGCTTCGTCTCGCTGGCGCGGAAGGCCAAGCCATCCCGCAGCACGACTTCCTCAATGATCTCCGGCGTGTCCAGCTTCGGATCGTAAGGCACCAGCGGCATCAGCACCCAGTTGCTGCTGCCTGATTCACGGAACTGCCGCTGCAGCTTCCGGTAATCCGTCTCCGCCTCGTCCTTGAGGCCAAAGGTGGTGCCGGGTTTCACCCCGGTGACAAAGGGGAAGTAAAACTTGCCCTCATAGCGCACCACCAGCGCGCGCTTGCCTACGATCAGCGTGTCCAGTGCCCCTACTCCGACGAGGCCCAGCAGAATCAGGAAGGAGACATAGCCGCGGCGGATCTGGCGGAAGCGGTGAAACTGCTTCAAGGTCAGCGGGCTCCAGTGCCATTGCGCCTGCCCGCGCCAGAGCAGCCAACCGCCCGTGAGCGCGAGGGCCACGAGCAGGCTCCAGCCCAGCCAGGCACCGCCGAGAAACGGCACCTTGAACACCGGCACGGAGAGGGACAGGCAGCGGAACAGCGCGCCGAGCGTCGCATAGGCCAGCAGGGTAATGGCTGTGGTGCGTGGGGACATGCGTTATTCAAAGCGGATGCGCGGATCCGTGAGCGCGACGAAGAAATCCGACAAAAGATTACCCACCATGAGCAGCACCACCTGGATGACCAGGATGCCCATGACCAGCGGATAATCCCGGTCCAGCACGCTGTAGTAACTGAGCAAGCCGAAGCCGTTGATCTCAAAAATCAGCTCAATGAGCGTGGAGCCCGCCACGAAGATGGAGACCACATGCCCCAGC
>JAIWOJ010000206.1 GCA_020216965.1 Prosthecobacter sp. | reverse complement strand
CAGCCACCGCGAATCTTTGAATTTTTCCTCTTGCAACATCCTCACAATCTCCAAGACGCTGCGCGCCTTTCTAGCGTCTGGAGCTTCGCGGCAGCGTCTTGGACTGCGGTAGCCGAAGCTACCGCTTTTCTGTAGGTGGCAGCAGGACAAAGGATCGCCATTCCAAGCCCCGGCGTTTGCTGTTATTCGGATGGCTGCTAAGGCAGCGAGACCCACACGGAAAGCGGCGGCGGCTGCCGCGCGCACTCCAAGACGCTCCGCGCTGCTCTAGCGTCTAGAGCTTCGCGGCAGCGTGTTGGGGTGCGGTAGCATCAAGCTACCGCTTTTCTGGGGGGGTGGCGGGCACTTGCGCGGGGCGACGAATTGGCCTTTGCATGATGCTGAGGTTCTCGTATTCACTGCGCTCGTCTTTCTGATGATTGCCACCCTCTTTGCCGCCGCTGCTGCCGCCGTTTCCTCCTCAGGTCTCTGGGATGCGATCGTGCAGGCTTTACCCGTGATTTTTGGGCTGATCTTGATTGAGGGGCTGCTGTCTGTGGACAATGCGCTGGCCATCGCTGCAATGGCGGCCCACCTGGATGATCGAGAGCGCACGAAGGCCATGAACATCGGCTATCTGGGGGCCTACGGCTTTCGCTTGGCGGCGTTGCTCTTTGCCTCCTGGATCATTTCAAATCACTGGGTGATGCTGCTGGGTGCGCTGTACCTCGTCTGGCTGATGTGCGCCCACTTTGCTAGCCAAAAGGGCGTGGGGGATGAGGATGGGGAGGCGGTGAACGTGCACCACCGCACCTTTGCAGGCACGGTGACGATGATCGCGCTGATGGACCTGAGCCTGAGCGTGGATAATGTGGTGGCTGCCATCGCGCTCAGCCCAAATGATCTCTGGCCTGTGTATGTGGGCGTGACGATCGGCATCATCAGCCTGCGCCTGGTGGCAGGGCTGGCGCTCAAGATGATCTCGAAATATCCTGTGCTGGAGCACACGGCCTTTATCCTAATCGGCTATGTGGGTCTGCTGTTGCTGACGGAGCTTCAGTATCCGGCTTTTTTTGATGAACTGGGCCCGACGAAGGTGAAGCTGCTGAAATTTGTGGGCATCCTGCTCCTCACGGCCCTGACGCTGCTGTGGTCTCGGAAGGCGTGGTTGCAAAGGCTGCTCTCCCCTCTGCTCATCGTTCTGATGCTGCCAATGCGGCTTTTTGCTACCCTGATCGGGGCAGTGATCGTGGTCATCACCTGGCCGGTCAAAAAGACCGCTGAGGCCATGCGGCGCTGAGCGGGATGCGGGGCGAGTTTCAGCCTGCAGAGGGAAACATCAGGGCGGTGAGTCGCGTTTTAGGGGGCCATGGATCTCTCACGTCGTTCTTTGTTACAGACTACCGGGTGCGGCTTTGGCTGGCTGGCCGCATCTGCCCTGGCTGGGCGTGGGGCGGCGGCGGCAAGCAGCCCCGCCCTGCCACACCACCCCGCCAAGGCCAAGCGGGTGATCTTTCTTTTCATGCAGGGCGGTGTCAGCCATGTGGATTCTTATGACTACAAGCCGCGGCTGTGGAAAGATGATCAAAAGGTCATCGACATCGCTGACCCACGCACCGTGGCAAAGACGGGGAAAGGCTCCCCCCAGCGCCTGAAAAAGCCGCTTTGGGAATTTTCCCAGCACGGCCAGTCAGGACGCCACGCCTCTGACCTCTTCCCGCACATCAACCGGCATGTGGATGACCTCTGCTTCCTGCATGGGATGCACACGGAGGGGGTGGCGCACGGTCCTGCCACGCTGTTTTTACACACGGGCACCACCAGCTTTATCCGCCCTAGCATGGGAGCCTGGGTCATGTACGGCCTAGGGGCAGAAAATGAAAACCTGCCTGGATTTATCACCCTCAGCCCTAGCCTAGGCAATGGCGGCCCGCGCAATTACGGCAATGCTTTCCTACCCGCCATCCACCAAGGCACGCCCGTGGGCCGCAGCGGTCTGCCAGCCACGGAAGGCAGCATCAAAAACATCACCAACAGCCTCTGGACGCCTGAGCAGCAACGCCGCCAGCTCGAGCTACTGCGCGCCCTAGGCCAAGAACAACTACGCCCTGGAGACCAGGAGATGGAGGCCGTGCTGGAGAGCTATGAGCTCGCCTGGCGGATGCAAAACAATGCCCCAGGCGTCCTGGATCTGGCGGGCGAGAGTGAATCTACCCTGCGGCTCTACGGCATCGGCGAAAAAACGACCGACAACTTTGGCAGGCAGTGTCTGATGGCCCGCAGGTTGGCCGAGCAGGGCGTCCGTTTTATCCAAGTCAATTATGGCGACAACTCCAATAACCCCGCCTGGGATCAGCACAGCAACCTACCCAAACACGGCGAACACGCAGCGGCGGTGGACAAACCCATCGCTGGACTGCTGACGGACCTGAAACAGCGTGGCCTGCTGGAAGATACCCTCGTCTGGTGGGGGGGTGAATTTGGCCGCACCCCCTATGCCGAGCGCAATGGTACCGGACGCGACCACAATCCCCTGGGCTTCACCGTCTGGCTGGCCGGTGGCGGCGTGAAGGCCGGCCATGCCCATGGTGCCACGGACGAGCTCGGCCACATGGCCGTGGAGGGAAAAGTGCACATGCACGACCTCCATGCCACCATCCTGCATCTCCTGGGCTTGGACCACGAGCGCCTGACCTTCCGCCACGCCGGCCGGGATTTCCGCCTGACGGACGTGCATGGTCATGTGGTGCATGACATTTTGACATAAGGGCAGCTTTGGAGCCTATCTCGCAGGGGCACCGGCAAGCTGCAGGTGTGCCCCATGCCTATGCCCCCTCTCCCCTCCATCCTCAGCGTCGTGCCGGCGGGTTCTGCCCACCGGGTGCTGGGCCACCGCTCCGTCTCCCTGCCTGCGGTGACGGTGGACATCCTGACCACGCGCAAGATTGAGCTCCAGCAGTGGGAACTGCGCAGGCTGAATGATCCCTACTGGCGGCTCTATTGGCCGCTGGAGGAGGGCGGCATCATCGAAATCAATGGGCAATGCACGCCGCTGAGGCCGGGCACGGTTTTTTTGATCCCGCCGCACACGACTTTCAGCACGACGACGACGCAGCCCTTCAGCAAATGGTACTCCCATTTCAATCTGGGCCCCGCGGCAGATCGGGCAGCACCGGGCATCTATGGCTTTCCCGTGACCGCCCCCCTGCGGACGCTGCTGCGGGAGGTGATGCGCCTGGGCGCTGAACCGAACCGCACGGCCTTTCCCTGGGTCTGCATCTTGCTGGTGGCCGAGGTGCTCAAGAAACTACCGGCCAGCGTCTGGCAGGACCAGCGGCTAGATGCGCGCGTGCTGAAGGCCATGGAATTCATGAATCAGCACCTGGGTCTGAGGCTGACGGCAGAGCAGGTCGCGCGCCACGCCGGGCTGAGCGTGCGCAACATGAATCACCTCTTTCGGCAGGAGCTGCAGCTCCCACCGATGCGCGTGCTGCTCGATTACCGGCTAGACGAGGCCTGCCGCCTGCTACGCCACACGCAGGATAGCATCGAGTCCATCGCCGAAGCCTGCGGGCTGGTGAACCGACAATACCTGAGCCGCATGATGCGCCAGCACCGAAACACCTCTCCCGCAGCCTATCGGGCAGAACAGGGCTGAGGCTTTTCTGCGTGCCCGGCGCGCATCTCGCGCCACCCCCGATTGCCTCAGGCTCTGGGCCGGATCAGTAGCACAACGAAAATGGACAGCAGCGCGACTCCGGCGAAGGCGCCAAAGATGTAGTCAATGGGCACCCCACGATCGCGCAGGGCACCGTAGCCTTTGTCCCCTAGCCCGCCAAAGGTCATGCTGACCAAGTTCATCAGGCCGTAGCCGGTGGCGCGCACCTCAGGCCGGGTGATTTGGCTGAGGATGGGCATGTTATTGCAGTCAAAGAAGCCCCAGCCGAGCCCAAAAACGGCCAACGCTAGCACAGCCAGGACGACGGATGGGGCGTGGCCGAGGCCGAACAGAGCCGGGAGAAAGAGTACCATGCCCAGCGCGCTGGCGTAGATGCGTCCACGCGGATTTTTGCGCATGAGCCGGTCTGCCAGCAGCCCGCCCGCCAAGGCACCGATGAGGGAGGCAATCTGCACCGTGAAGACGGCCAGCATCCCAGCATCGCCCTGTTTGAGGGAAAATTGGTCCCGCAGGATCTTCGGCCCCCAGTCCCGGATCACCCATCCGGCGATGGCAGGTAGGGTAAAATAGGCTACGAGCAGGAGAAAATTGCGGTTCCCTAGCAGCTCCTTCAGCCCGGCAGCCGGGGAGGCCACGGGCACGGCATCTGCCGGACGTGGTGGATTTTTCAAAGCAGTGAGCAATGGCAGGGCATAGAGGATGCCCACCATGCCGCAGGTGCTGAACATCCACTGCCAGCCATAGCCAGGCGCATCGGCCACATAACCTGCCAGGCCGCCGAGCATCTGCCCGGCATAGATGCCCGTCTGGTGGACACCGACGGCAAAGGAACGGGTGCCGCCCGTGTGAAAATCGGCGATGAGGGCCAGCGCTGCGGGGATGTAAAAGGCCTCACTGATGCCCATGGCGGCGCGTGCCCAGATGAGCTGATCCATGGTGGTGACGTGGGCGGTCAACCAGGTGACGACAGACCAGGCCGCAAGGCTGAAAACGATCACCCGGCGGCGGCTGAACCGGTCCGCGATGTAGCCACCGATGGGGCTGAGGAAGGCATACGTCCACTTGAAGGCCGCCAGCACGCTACCCCAGGCTTCCTCATTGGTGATGCTGGGGATGTCCTCCACCATGGATTTCTGCATGGTGGCCAGCATCTGGCGGTCTAGATAATTCAGCAGGGCCACTGGGAAAAGCAGCGCGACTGCCATCCAGGCTGTGCGTTGGGGGGAGGAGGGCATGAGAGTGGCTGGGATTGCAGTCACCGTTTTTTGTGACGCGCTGCTTTCTACATGAACCCAACTGCCCCAGGCAATGGCGAATCGGATGACGATCTATGACCTGTGTTTGCCCCAGATGCCCAGATCAGGTCAGGGCACTTTGGCGAAGTGGGTCAGCCGCGTGGTCACTTGCTGGCGGACGGGAATTTTTTTTCCTTCCATCTCCAACTGGATATCGGCTTGAAAGGCGGCCTGGGAGATCGTGCAACGTTCC
>JAIWOJ010000205.1 GCA_020216965.1 Prosthecobacter sp. | reverse complement strand
CGCAGCTTGAAAAAAATCCGCCCAATCGCGTGCTCATGCTGGAGGACACAGATGGCGACGGCATCTATGACAAAAGCACGATTTTTGCCGACAAGATGACTTTTCCCCAGGGTGCCTGCTGGCTGAACGGCAGCCTTTACGTCGGCTCGCCGCCCTCGCTCTGGAAGCTCACTGACACGGACCATGACGGCGTGGCCGACCAGCGTGAGGAGATCGTCACTGGCTTCGACTACACCGGCAACGCCGCCGACATTCACGGCCCGTTTTTGAACCCGATGAATGGCCGACTCTATTGGTGCCACGGCCGCAAAGGCCACAAAGTGACGCAGAAAGATGGCACACTGGTGGATGAATCCATGGCCTGTGGTATCTGGAGCTGCCTGCCGGATGGTAAGGATGTGCAATGGCACTCCCTGGGCTGTGGCGATAACCCCGTGGAGGTAGATTTCACCGCCGGGGGGGATATCATTGGCGTGCAGAATCTTTACTACTCTCAGCCGCGCGGCGACACGATCATCCACTGGCTCTACGGCGGTGTTTATGAGCGTGCTGACCAGCTAAAAGCCATTGAGCACCTACCGCGCACGCTCGAAAAAATGCCGGTCATGCACAACTTTGGCCATGTGGCAGTCAGTGGATGCTGCTTCTGGCGTGGTTATGTAGGCGCAGTCGCCAGACTGGGCGGCGACAATGCGGCTTCTCGCACTCTGACGAAAGCACCTACAACGGAGAACCTGATGGTGACCCATTTCAATACTGGCCGCCTCGTGCGCATGGAGCTCATCCCGGAAGGCAGCACCTACCGCTCCGTGGAAAATGAATTCTTGAAACTCCATCACCCCGATATCCACCCGACCGATGTCATGGAGGATCCGCGCGATGGCTCCCTGCTCCTCTTTGACACCGGCGGCTGGTTCCGCATCGGCTGCCCGAGCAGCCTGATGGCAAAGTCTGACATCCTCGGTGCCGTCTATCGCATCAAGCCCGTCAAACCGGTGAAGCTCGCGGCTCACGGCGCTACACAGCCAAAGACGATCAAGGCTCTAGTCGCCGATCTGCAGTCCAAGTCGCCAATGCTTCAGCGTCGTGCCTTGGAGACCCTGGCGCAGAACCTACCTGTGCTTAAAGAGGCAGAGCACGCTCAGATCGCCAAAGCTTTGCAAAACTTCCTGCGTTCAGACTTGGATGCCGCTTTGGAGCATTCCGTGATTCAACTGGCCCAACAGACCGGCATCGTCAGTTTGGCAGATTTGAAAAAGGAAGCCCAGCCCGCCGCGCTGCGCCGGATGCTAGTCAGTTTTGTTCCAGATGACGCCTCCAGCATGAACCTCTGCTTAAGCATCGCAGCCAAACATTTAGACTCCACGGATAGCGCACTCGCCCGCGTGGCATTGAACTTGGTCACCGCCCACCAAAACGCCGATGAATGGATCACACCTCAGCTTCAGCAATGGCTGGAGGCAGACAAGCTCAGTGCTGAACGCGAAAAGGCTCTAGAAGGCTACTGCCTTGCCCAAATGACCAAGCCACAGACGCAAAATCTCATCACACGCCTGCTCTCGAAAACGAAAACACAGGCCATCGCCCTGAGAGTGCTGGCATCACAGACCCCAGGTGGCGTGAATGAAACTTGGCTGGCACCGCTGGACCAACTTCTCGCTACTTCACCAACGCCGCTATTGCTTGATGCCCTCAAAAAGCTGCGTTCGCCGCATTTCGACGCCGCTCTCCAGGCACTCTCCTCTGATCCTCAGCGCCCGCTTTCCCTCCGCCTCAAGGCTCTAGATGCCGCGCGTAACGTGAAGCTCACTGGCGACACCTTTGCGATGGTGAAGGGTGTCGTCGCAGACAGTTCCTCTTCCCCTGCGGCAAAAATTCAGGCCGCCGGAATGCTAGCTGCCGCCCCCTTGACCAAGGAACAGATGGTGGAAGTAGCCCCTCTGTTTGCCACCCTCGGTCCGGTGGAGCTGAAAACCCTGCTTCCCTTATTGAAGAAGCACAAAGATGCCGACTTAGCGCGCCATCTTGCCACCGAAGTCGCCAAAAACCCTGCCATCGCGAGCCAACAAGAGAGCCATTACCGCACCGCCCTGGCCGATCTACCAGTGGACATCTTTGAAGCCATCATCCACCCTGCCTACGAAAAGGCCACTGAGGCCCTTGAAGCCAAAAAGCGCCAACTCAGCCCCCTGGCAGAGAAAGTGCGTGCAGTCGGTGATGCAGCCCGTGGGAAAGTCCACTTCACCACTGGGAAAGGCACTTGCATCGCCTGCCATAAAATTGGCGAACTAGGCCGCGCGATCGGCCCAGATTTAACAAAAATCGGCTCCATCCGCAACGAGCGAGACCTCCTGGAAAGCATCCTCTTCCCCAGCAACACCTTGGCACGCGACTTTGAAGCCCATATCATCGAAACAACTGACGGTCAGCAAATCATGGGCGTCATCCGCAGTCACACCGCAGAAGGACTGCTGGTCGTCGATGTGGCAGGGCAAGAAAAAATCATTCCTCACCCAACCATCAGCGGTGACACGATTCTTACGTCTAGTCTCATGCCGCAAGGTCTCGACCAGACGATGCCCGAAAATGAACTCCTCGATCTCGTGGCCTACCTGCGTAGCTTGAAGTAAAACCTTTTCCCCATCGTGTCATCGAATGGTGCCCAGGGAGGGATTCGAACCCACGACCAATTGGTTAAGAGCCAACTGCTCTACCACTGAGCTACCTGGGCATTTGAGTATCCGACAAGGTGGTACGCGGGGAGGGGATCGAACCCTCGGCCAATTGGTTAAAAGCCAACTGCTCTACCGCTGAGCTACCCGCGCGGATGGGGGATGTTAGATATTCACCTTTACCAGGCTGGCAAGTTGAAAACTCCCATCTCCTCCGTGTTTTTGTCATCGACAAAAAGCAGGGCCACATTCGCAGAAAGTGAGTCTGCTTGACACTTGCTGACCACGCCTCCAGTTTATCACCCCTTTTTACCCCCTCTCTATGGCCCAAGAAACTTCTCTTCTGCTGCTGAAACCTGACTGCGTAGCCCAAGGTCTCAACGGCGAAGTCTTGCGCCGACTGGAGGCGCAAGGTTTTCGCGTGCGTGGTATCAAGATGATCCAACTCACCGATGAACTCCTCAAAGAGCACTACGCTCACATCGCTGACAAACCCTTCTTCCCTGACGTCGCAGGTTTCATGAAGAGCAAGCCCGTCATTGCAGTTGCCTTGGGAGGCGAAAACGTCATCTCACAAGTCCGTGATTTGCTGGGCCCCACGGATTCAAAAGCCGCGCCCAAAGGCACCATCCGCGGCGACTATGGAAGCGACAAAATGACCAACGTCGTTCACGCTTCTGACTCTCCCGAAGCTGCCGTAGTAGAATTGAAGCGATTCTTCAAGGATGGGGAGATTTTCAGTTATTGAGACGAATCCTAGGTTGACGAACCAGCAGAGGCGGTTAATCTCTCTGCCCTTTTCCCCCGAACATCTAGCCCAAGCACATTTTATGGCCAAAGTCTGTCAGATCACTGGAGTCACCGTCACCCGCGGGCACCATATTCATCGTAGCGGTAAGGCGAAGAAGGAGGGGGGTATCGGTAAGCATATTACCAAACGCGTGAAGCGCGTGATCTTCCCAAACCTCCGCACGAAGCGCATTTGGGTTCCAGAGCTCGGTAAATTTGTGACGGTGAAACTCACAGCTCGCGCCTTAAAGACCGTCAACAAAAACGGAGCTTTCAAAGTGCTGAAGGAAGCTGGCCTCGTCTAAAACGGCTTGATTGATTTCGCCCTCCTATTCTCAAGGCAGGCCTAGCGCCTGCCTTTTGTTTTTTCTGGCAGGTGTGCCGCGTATCTTGCGCCGGTGACCATCCTGGCTTGCACTGGTCGCATTTCCTGACAACAGAAAGTCATTACTAACCAAGATACTGACCTCCTACTATGAACCTGACTCGTACCGCCTACGGCACCTGGAGTGGTGGCCGCTTCATGCATTATGGAGAGCAACTCTCCGAGGAGCACTACATGCAGCTCATGCGCGATGCCTTTCATAAGGGGGTGCGCACCTTTGTCACCGCCGATGTATATGGAGTAGGCCGCGCTGACTCCCTGCTCGGTGAAGCTTTGAAAGGCATTCCGCGTGAGAAATACTGCCTAGCAGGGATTATCGGTCATGACATCTACGAAGGCGTTCGCCAGGGCTCGCGTGGCTATCCACGCTTTACGGACCCCTCTCTCCGGGGCCCTGATAAATATTATGACTATTTGAAAATGGCCGCTGAGAAGAGCTTGGAGCGTTGCCAGACAACGAAATTTGACCTCCTGATGCTGCACAATCCAGATAGCATTGCCTACACCAGCGAGAAGGTATGGGATGCATTTACGAGCCTCAAAGACACAGGTTTGACCGATAGATTAGGAATAGCTCCTGGGCCCGCAAACGGCTTCACGCTGGACATGATCGAATGCTTTGAGCGCTTCGGCGATCGCATGGACTGGGCCATGATTATCCTCAACCCATTTGAGCCATGGCCAGGTCAGCATGTGCTACCAGCAGCGGAAAAAAATGGTGTCGATATACTAGCCCGTGTTGTTGATTACGGCGGCCTGTTCCACGATGATGTCAAGCCGGGGCACAAGTTCCGAGATGGTGATCATCGCACACATCGCCCGGGCGATTGGATCGAGCATGGGGTTGCTAAATTGGAAAAAGTCCGTCCGATTGCGCAGCGGCACGGCCTGACCATGCTGCAACTGGCCTGTCTGTGGACACTGGGCAACCAAGGTGTGAAAAGCGTCGTGCCAACCCTGATCCAAGAGCACGGTGAAGGCGCGCGTAGCATCGAAAGCAAACTGGACGAACTAGCCGCTCTGCCAGAGCAATGTCTTAGCACTGAAGAGGTAGAGGAAATTCGACGTATCGGCGATAATACCGGGTGCATGCTACTCAAGGGTGCCAGTGCCCGTCACGCGGGACAAGAGCCACGCGCCGATGAATGGCCCATGCGGGAAGAACTCCTAGCACTTGCCCGACGCTGGAACCTGACAGAGGCTTGGTAAAGATTCCGAGCACGAACAATCAAAAAAAGCCCTCCAATCGATCGCTGGAGGGCTTTAGAATTTAGCCTAAATTCAGAGATGAGAACCGCAGATGACGCAGAAAACGCAGAGAATGAGTGTGTGAG
>JAIWOJ010000204.1 GCA_020216965.1 Prosthecobacter sp. | reverse complement strand
GCGCTTGTCCCCCGGATGCTTGAGGGCCTCGACGGACTTGGGGGCGCTGGTGGATTTTTTTGGCATGAAAATTTATGGATCCGTTGAGGCTGGGGGTGTGGCAGCAGGGGAAACTGGAGCAGGCTGGGCGGGTGCCAAGTCATCTCCTTCGTCTTCTCCACGTTGCGAGGCAGGATTTCTGAAGGCGGACATCACCCCGTCCACATGTTCGTGCAGGTCATCATTCACGGACTGCCAGAGTGGATCGAGAATGAACTCCACTCCTTCACGTCTTGCCACCTTGGCGGCGGGCACGAAATCGCTGTCTCCAGTGATGAGGATGATGGTGTCCACCTGTTTCTTGAGGGTGAGCGTGGTGATGTCGATACCGATCCTCATATCCACGCCTTTCTGGCGCAGACCGAGCTTGAGATCATCAGCAGTCAGGGAACGCCAGGCATCCGCGATTTTTTGGAGCTGGGCGGCCTGCGCCGGAGTCAGCGCAGCTGGAGCTTGTCCGCCGGTAGCCTGCTGAATGGCAGCGTCAAAAACTTGCAGCCACTCGCGGGTGCGGAGAAGTTTTTTGGTCATGTCCGTGCTGCGGACATGCCAGCCGTCTTCCTTCGTCACCTTGCCAAGCCGGAGGGCAAACTTTCGCTGACGGCGGAGAGCTGCAAACAAGTCATTGCGGAAAACAGCGTCGGGAGTCCTGCCAAACTGGATCTGTGCGTTGGTCATCGGATGATGGGCGATGCCGTCGTAGGGCGACGCATCGTAATAGAACATGCGATAAACGTGATCCAGCCAGCGGCTGCGCGGCCTGCTGAACTGCTCACCGATGAGCTTTTGGACATGGCGTTTGCACATCCAGTAGGCGGTCTCAGCCACTGCTTGCGCGGAGTCGCGGTATTGCGCCTCGACCAGCTTGGACAGCCTTTTGATGAAAAAGCCGCCATCAATGAGAATGGCAATGCGGCGGGTTCTCATGGCAGCATCGTCTCCACAAAAAAGCCCCAGGATTTCGGCGCACGCTCAGGATCAACGAGCGGTCCTACTCTCAAGGGGCGGATGTGCGTAAAATGAGTGTTCATGCCTGAAATGCAAAGGGTAATATTTTTATTAGCAGGCTGATGCGTCTGCCGGAAATTCGATCAGCAATCAGGAAGGTGGGTCGGTATCTTTGAGGATGTCCAGATACCCTGAGTAGGCGTAGAAGCGGCGGTAGGAGCTGTCGGACAGCTCGCGAACGACGCCCATTTCAGCCAGCCTGCGCAGGGAGCGGGCGGCGGTGGGATGGGCGATGCCCAGGCTCCGGGCGGCGCTCATGGCGTGGGTGACCGGGTGCTGCTGGAGGAGCTGGTGAAGGCGGAGCACGGAGGCGGCTTCGTCGGCGAGGCGGGCGCGGTCCCGCTGAAAGAGGTCCAGCAGGCGGGTGGCGGTGCGGGTGGCGGTTTCGGAGGTCTGGATTATGCCTTCCAGGAAGAAGCGGAGCCAATCCTCCCAGATGCCAGTCTCTCGCACCTCCTGGAGCAGCCGGTAGTATTCGGCGCGATGGCGTTTGAAGTGCAGGGAGAGGTAGAGCATGGGCTGCCGGAGGACGCCTTCGGCACAAAGCAGAAAGGTGATGAGCAGACGGCCCAGGCGGCCGTTGCCATCCAGGAAGGGGTGGATGGTCTCGAACTGCACATGAGCCAGGGCGGCCTTGAGCAGCGGCCGGGTGCGCACGGGGTCGTTGTGGAGAAATTTTTCCAGCGCCCCCATGCAGTCAATGACGGCGTCCGGCGGCGGGGGCACAAAGCTGGCATTGCCCGGGCGGCTGCCGCCGATCCAGTTCTGGCTGCGGCGGAACTCGCCGGGCTGTTTCCCGCTGCCCCGACCATGAGCCAGGAGGCGGGCATGAATGTCCCGAAGCAAGCGCAGGGAAAGTGGCTCTCCCTGCTGAAGCCGCGCCAGCCCGTGCTGCATGGCATCCACGTAGCAGGAGACCTCGGTCACATCATCCAGCAGGGCGGCGGGTGCGCCGTCCAGCTCATGCCGCAGGAGGTCGGACAAGGAGGATTGGGTGCCCTCAATCTGGGAGGAAAGTACCGCCTCCTGCCGGACATAGGTATAGATAAAAAGCTGAGGATCAGGCAGCACGAGGGAAATGCCATCCAGCCTGCCGATGGCGGTGGCTGCGGCGTCCAACAGGCTTTCCAACTCACCTGCCAGCTCTAACGGAGGGTCAGGAGGCAGCGGGTGGGGCACAAAAGCACGAGCCGTCTCACCCACAGTGGAGATGGTGGTGAAGTGGCCGGTGGGACCGCGCAGCATGGCTGACGAATGAACGAAAATTGATGATTGTGTTTAATTGGGCGTGATTATTGCACCATTTGATGCACTTTGCGAGATGAATGAACGAAAAAGCGTATTTTTGTTTATTGTGGCTGAAGATTGCACGAACTTGCAATTTGAAATCCAGGAATAAACATAAATCACGATTTTTGTGCAGTGGTTGCCGATTCAATCATCTCCTCAAATTGCGCCTCCACCTTGGCGGCGAAGTCGGCCTGGACTTCATAGACATCGCAGAACTCGGCGAAGGCCCAGCGGCCGTGGGTTTTGAGGTGGTTCACGCCGGGCACCCAGTAGGTGGTCATGGTCTCCGCCTTGGCGACGGCGTCCTGCCCGCGGTAACCTTTGATCTCGACGATGAGGTGGAGCAGGTCATCCGGGCCGTGACCGTCGTCCACGAGCACGATGAAGTCGGGAATGTAGCGGCGCAGCTCTCCGCCGAAGTGGTAGGGCACCTCCAGGCCGAGGTTGTGGTTCTTGGCGTAGGCGACGACTTTGGGATGCTGTTCGGCCACGCGGCAGAACTCGCTCTCCCAATCGCTATCGAGGATGACCCAGTTGATGTGGCACTTCTCCGGGCTGGTCTCCCAGCGCAGTGTCTTGGAAGTGGTGAAGCGGACGTGCTTGGTGGACCCGGCGGGATTGTAGGGATCCAGCAGGGCGGTGATGGGGCGCTCGTTCTTGAAATGCCGGGTGATGGCGGCGGCGATCTTTTCGGCGGCCCGATTGGCGAGCACCTTGTATTTGAGCTGGGCGGGATAAGTGCCGCCTTTGCAATGCAGGTAGCCGTCCAGCCACTGCTTGGCGATGCGCTTGATCTGGCCGAAGAGCTGGAGCTGGGGTGACTCATCCGGCGCACGCCACTTGTGCAGGATGATGTGGGAGGTCAGTTCGTAAAGCACCTGGGAGGGGCGGACATCGCCGGTGTGGATGAGATTCATCTCCACTGGTTCGCCGATGATGCCTGAGTTCAGGACCTCCGAGGAGCCGACTTCCTCCGGGGTAATCTCCATGTGGGAGTCGTCGTTGAAGCTGGCCTCCAGGCGTTCATCCGGCAGTTCGACGCGATAGCCGGAGACGCGGGGGGAAACGGATTTCCAAATGATCCCGCTCAGGACGCATGGCTTTGACCGTAATCGTTTCACGCGGCTTCTGGACGGGAGCTTCGACGGATTGCGCGGTGAAGTCGAAGGGGATGCCGAAGACATCCGCATACTCGACGCTGAACTTCCCTTGGTCTGGTCCATCCTCGTTGATCTCGTAGGACAGGCGGCGCAGAGCGCGTCCGAGGACCTGCTCACAAAGGAGCTGGGTGCCGAAAGCGCGGACGCCAAGTACGTGGGTGACGTTGTTGGCATCCCAGCCCTCGGTGAGCATGGCCACGGAGACCACGCAGCGGATGTGGCCGCCGAGCTGGCCGGCCTTGCCGACGGTGTTCATGACCTCGCGGAGAATGTCCTGATCGGTGAGGTTGGCGGCGTCCTTGGCATTGCCGGTGCGCTCGACGATGGCCCGGCGGAAGCGCTCCAGTTCATCGGCGGCCGCGGCTTTGAACTGGTCATCCAGAGCTTCGCCCGCCTCCAGCTGCTGGCTGTCGATCAGCAGGGTGTTGGGCTTGGGCAGGGGATTGCCGTGCTCATCAAAATTACGGAACAAGGGCAGGCGTCCGTCATTGAACTCGCTGCTGCCGTCCGCCTTGGGCGTGCGCCAGCCGGAGATATAGTCATAGACGAGCTTTGAGGAGGCGGTGTTGTTGCACACCACGATGAAGCAGGGCGGGACGGCGGTGTTTTGTGCTTCCCAAGTCTCGAAGGTCTTTTTGTAGTGCCCGTAAAGCGCATCCAGCGCCGTCATGAGCTGAGGCGGCAGGGAGTTCGGATCAAGATGACCGCCTTTGCTGCGGCCAGACTTCGGCATCTTCTTGCCGATGTGCTTCCACAGGTCGCGGAACATGGGCTGGTCCACGTTGGGCAGATTGTCGGCGATGGGCACGCGGGGCAGCTTGACGATGCCGCACTCGATGGCGTCCATGAGGGAGAAGTCGCTCATGGTCCAGTGGAACATGGTGCCCTCGCGATAGCCGGACCCGGCCAGGAAGAAGGGCGTGGCGGAAAGATCAATGACGCGGGTGAGGCCGAGCTTTCGTTTCACAATTTCCAGGCCGCTGATCCAGAGGCGGGCGGCTTCGTTTTCCTTCTTGGCATGCTCCTTGGCAGCCTTGAGGTCCTCGCCTTCGAGCTTGTTGCCCTTGTCATCAATAAAGTCCTCGTCGCGGGCCTGCCGCTCGCGGTAGCAGTGATGCGCCTCATCATTGATCACGAGGATGTTTTTCATGCCCATGAGGCCGGGCATGACCCGCTGGATCATCTGGCCCTCGGTCTCCTGCGTTTGCAGCTCCTCGCCGGTGCGGCCTTTGAGGAGCTGCTTGCCGCCTTTGGAGATTTCAATGCGCTCACGCAGCTTGAAGGCGTGGTAGTTGGTGATGACGATGGTGGCCTTCTTGATCTCATCGGCGAACTCCTGCGGCACCAGCTCGCGGGTGGTGTAGTAGTTCTCGCTGTCATTCGGCAGCAACACCCGGAGGCGGTCACGAATCGTGAGCCCGGGAGAAACGAGCAGGAAACCACGGGTGAACATCTTGCTGCCCGGACGGCGCACCGCATTGATGGTCTGCCACGCGATGAGCATGGCCATGACCGTGGTCTTGCCCGCTCCGGTGGCGAGTTTCAGCGCCAGGCGGTTGAGTTCGGGGTTCGCCTCCGCATTGGCACTGTCGAGGTAAGCGAGGATTTTCTTTCCCGGCACCGTGTGGGGAGCGACCTCGGTCAGCCAGATGGCCGTCTCCGCTGCCTCGATCTGGCAGAAGAA
>JAIWOJ010000203.1 GCA_020216965.1 Prosthecobacter sp. | reverse complement strand
CGTTGATGTGCGTGCCGCGGTAGTTGACGACGACGGTATCGGTTTTCCGGGGGCTTTTGCCGGTGCCCTCGCGGAGCACGAGGTATTGCAGGCCACTGGGGGTGGTGATGACACCAGGTTTTTGGGCATTTTCACGCAGGAAGGCTTGGCCGACGAGGAAGGCAGGGGAGGGCATGGGCGCGTGTTATGAAGAGTGTGGCTGCGGGTGGCAACGGCGACTCGGCAGGCACACGGAGTGCCGGGCCGAGGCATCCAAGAAGGGACAAGTCCAAATAATTATGGAAATTATCAATTTTATCTGTGAAATTTACCTCTGTGATTTTCTCTAGGTCACAACTCTCTGTGTTTTTTTGCAGGCTACTCCGCAGCGGCCGGATGGTGACGCTGATGCTCACATGGCTGTGGGTGGGGCAGGTGGGTGCCATCGTGTTGTATGATACGGATAATCCGCTGGCGAACACGACGGCACCGGTGGGTGATTACGCGAATAGCGGCTGGGCTTGGCAGGGGCGCTACGGAGCTTTTCTGGGGACGATGATCGGGGAGCAGTATTTTATCACGGCGCAGCACATTGGGGTACAGGGCTCTGGCACGTTTGTGAGCACGGCTGCTTTCAATGGGTTGGCAGATGTAACTTATACGATCGATACGGCAGCAAACGGGGGGCTGGGATTTTGGGATATTGCCGGGACGGACTTGCGAGTCTTTAAGATTCTGGAGAGCTTTAGCACCTGGGCACCGATTTACACGGGAGGGGCGGAGGTTGGGAGCACACTGGTGACTTTTGGCCGGGGTGCGCCTCGTGGGGCAGAGGTGATGCTGGGACCGGACCTGCATGGGTGGTACACGACCACGAGTGATGGTGTACCGCGCTGGGGGGCGAACGTGGTGAGCCAAGTGATCTCTAGCGGTGTGGGGGATCTGCTCGCGGCGCAGTTCAACGCAGTCGCTGGCCAGCATGAGGCCACGCTTTCCCACGGGGATTCGGGGGGTGGGGTATTTATCCAGGTGGGTGGCGATTGGTTCTTGGCTGGGGTGAATTATGCCGCCGATGGTCTTTTTGACACGAATAACACGGTCGGAGATTTCTCTGAGTTTAGTGCGGCGCTGTTTGATCGGGGTGGTTTTTATCAGGGCTCGGATACGGGCGGGTGGACGTTTATTTCGGACACGCCAGCGGATAAGCCCTCCATGATGTATGCCTCCCGCATCTCCAGCAGTGCGGGGGAGATTCTGTCCATCATCACGCCAGTGCCGGAGCCGGGGGCTCTGTGGCTGCTCTGCCTGTCGGGGATCTTTTTTCAACGTCGGCGGCGGGGGAGCGATGGACACCGTTAGCCCTGTGGCAGGCGCATCCAAAAGCTAGCACCGCCGGTGACGCGGTTGGTGACGCCGACGCTGCCGCCATGGGACATGGCAATGGCGCGCACGAGGCTGAGGCCGAGGCCCATGCCAGGATGTCGGGTGAAGGTGGAACTGCCGCGGTTGTAGCGCTCCCAGATCATCTCCATCTCCTCAGGGTGTACACCGTGGCCTGTGTCCTCCACAAAGAGGACGGCACCGGTGCCCTCTGCCTGCCAGCGTAGAGTGACGCGGCCACCGCGTGGGGTGTAGGCCAGGGCATTGTCGAGCAGGTTCGAGATGGCCTGAGTGATGAGCTGGCGGTCGATGTTGAGCACGAGGTCCAGCCCTTGTTTGATATCGAGAGCAAGGCCACGATCTTCCGCCGCAGGGGTGAAAAGTTCCACGAGGCTGTGGAGCAAGTCGTTGAGAGAGGTTTGCTGCTTGTAGAGGCGGAGGGCCCCATGATCCCCAGCGCGGATGGTGAGGATGCTTTGCACGAGTTGGGCAGCGCGATCGATTTCCTCAAGGCCACGAGCGGCAGCATCCTTGGCCTCTGGGTTATCACTTTTATCGAGGAGGTTTTCTAAATTCCCACGGATGCGTGCGAGGGGGGTGCGTAGCTCGTGGGCGAGCTGGTCATTGGTGCCTTGAAGCTCGCGGGAGAGGCTGAGGATCTGATCCAGGCCGGCATTGATGACGGAGGCGAGTGTCTTGAGCTCAGGGATGGCGCGGGGTGCCATGAGGCGGGCGGTGCCCTCGGGCAAGTGCAGTTGGCGTGCGCTGCGGGTGAAGGCACGAATGGGCATGAGAACCTCATGTGAGTACCAGACGACTGGCAGCATGGCCACGGCGGCGGCGAGGATGCCTGCCAGCCAGAGGTAGATGGTGATGTTTTGCTGATAGCGGCGATTTTCTACCTCTGTGCGGCCTAACCAGAGGATGTTGCCATCGCGTAGGCGGATGGCACCTAGCATGAGCACCGTGCCGAGCTGGGGCAGGGTTAGCTCCTTCATGAAGGTGTGCGCTTTCTGCCAATCGTGGTTTTGCGCCCGCTCAGGCCAGGGATAGGCGCGGAGGTCATCGGGCATGGCCTCGTGGAGCAGGCTCCCATCTGGGGAGGTGATGCGCAGCCCGCGATGCTCGGAACTGCCTCTCACGGCCTGGAAGACCTGTGCCACGCCGCCGCTACCGCTGGCAGCATAGATCGCGGCGTATTCTTCGAGGTCGTCGATGATGATGCTATGACTCAGGTGGCGTAAATCCCGGCTGACCGTGCTGCGCACCAGGATGAGGGTGAGGGCGATGGAGGTGCCAACAAAGAGGGCCAGCAGCAGCGCCAAGCGCCACTGGGAGGGGATGCGGTCAAGCAGGGTCTTTTTGAAAAGCATAGCCTTTTCCCCGGATGGTCTCGATGCGCAGACTGCTTCCGGCGGCTTCGAGCTTCCGGCGGAGGCGGCAGATCATGGCGTCCACGACATTGGTGCCGGGATCAAAGCGGATATCCCAGACTTGTTCGAGGAGGAACTGCTTGGGCACGATGCGCCCCTCATGCTGCATCAGCACCTCCAGCAGGGTCCACTCGCGCGGCTGGAGGTCCACGACCTCTTGCCCCCGGTTGATGCGGCGGCGCACGGGATCTAGCACGGAATTTCCCACACGGCGTAGGCTCGGCATGGCCTGCGTCTGGGCGGCGCGGCGGCGCAGGGCATCTAGCCTGGCCAGCAGCTCCTCGGCGGCAAAGGGCTTGGTCAGGTAATCGTCCCCACCGGCGGCTAGGCCGCGAACGCGATCCGCCACGCTGGCGCGCGCGGTGAGAAAGATGACGGGCGTCTGCACCCCGCGTTTCCGCAGGTGCTCCACCAGGGCAAAGCCGTCCATGTCTGGCAGTCCAGCATCGAGAATGGCCGCATCACACGAGTGAGCGCACAGCCACTGCATCGCATCGGCTCCATTTTCCAGCCAGGTCAAGGCATGCCCGGCATCGGCCATCCAGGCTGTCATCTGGCGGCCCAGTTCGGGGTCATCTTCGACGAGGAGGAGGCGCATGGTGCGTAGGGGGGCAAGAGGCCAGGGGGCGGTTCACAGGAAAGAATCGCGTGGCAGAGCTCAGAGCTTGCGCAAATAGCCATCACAGCGGTTGTGCCAGCCCTTCAGCCAGCGAGTTTCTTGGCGTGCTGGCGGTGCGTTGGCCACCCTGCGGGACAGCACTGCCTTGGCAGAGGCTGCAAAGCCAGCGGGTGTCGGCTCAGTCATGCCCTCGAGCACTTGCAGCAGCCCCCAGCCCTGGCCCTGGTAACGCTCGGCAGGGGCCGTGCCTTCTCCTTTGAAATTCACATAATCGATGAGGCAAAAGGCTCCCTCGGGTGTTTTGCAGAGTGCGTCAAAGTAGGCTTGCACGCGCTTTTTTTGCTTGGTCAGCTCCAGCATCCGCGGCAGGGCGCGCTCTAGCCTCTGCAAAATGAAGCCCGTCTGCTGCGGCACCGTTTGGGATAAAATCGTGCGCAGTTGCACCTGGCGCGCCCCTTTGGCATCTGCCTCAAAGGCCGCCCGATCTGTCCAGGGGCACGGACCGCGCGTCCAGGCAGGCATTTTCACGCCTGCTGCCTCTAGGTGGGTCACGAGAGGGGGAAAGCTCTCCTCAAACGGCCCGCGCTTGCCTGCTGGATACCAAATAAAGTGGCCGATGCCCAGGGAGGCAAAATCCTCCCCCTTATTCCAGCTCGTCAGTCCTGCCATCGTGCCGGCGCATTCATTTTGCCAGATGCGCATCCCCACCCGCTGGAGCTGGGCGGCAGTCAGGGTGACAGCTGCCGACGTAGCAGCAGGGGGCAGAAAGGCCAGCAGCAGGGCGGTGGTCAAAAGAGGCAGACGGCGCATACTCCCGCCCAGCATGAGGGCGAACGGCGCTGGCTTCAACCACGAAGCCGCCAGGCCAGCCAGCACGGCCGTGATAGGCTGAAAAATCAGTCCGGCCTGCGCGTTCGATGCTGCCTGTGAAAACTGTAGCCACCCTCCTCCTCCTCGCCCTGCTAGGCACGCTGGCCCCCGCTGCTGAAAAGCCAAACGTGCTCTTCATCATCTCCGATGATCTGAATAACTACCTCGGCTGCTACGGTGATCCGCGCGCTAAGACGCCGAATATTGACAAGCTGGCCGCTCGTGGCGTGCGCTTTGACCGTGCTTACTGCACCTTTCCCCTCTGTGGTCCCAGCCGCAATTCCATGCTCTGCGGCCTTTATCCCAACAGCACCGGCATCCTCAGCAATGCGCAGATCTTTCGCCAGACCATCCCTAGCCACATCAGCCTGCCTCATGCTTTCCGGCAGGCGGGCTGGTTCGCTGCCCGTATTGGCAAGCTCTACCACTACAATGTGCCAAACTCCGTCGGCACCAATGGCCACGATGACCCCGGCTCTTGGGAGCTCGAGATCAACCCCGCCGGGGTGGACCGCCTTGAGGAGGAGCCGCACATCTTCTCCCTCACCCCCGGCCAGTTTGGCGGCACCCTGAGCTGGTATGCCTCCCCCAAGGACGATGCCCAGCATACCGATGGCATGATGGCGCGGGATGCAGAGTGGGTGCTGGAGCGTTGTGCCCGCCAAAAAGACCGCCCCTTCTTCCTCGCCCTCGGCTTCTTCCGCCCTCATACCCCCTACGTCGCCCCCAAGGTGCCCTACTACGGCTGGTATCCAGAGGCGGAAATGCCCCTGCATCCCACGCTGGATAAAAACCCGCCTGAGGTGCCCCCCGCCGCGCTCGGCAGCTACAAAAAGGAGCAAGACAAGCTCACCGATGACCTCCGCCGCCAAGCGGTGCAGGCCTACTATGCCAGCATCAG
>JAIWOJ010000202.1 GCA_020216965.1 Prosthecobacter sp. | reverse complement strand
TTAGCTCATTGTCCACCAGCACCTCGAATTGCAGCTCGAAGTCCTTGAAGGGACCTTTCACCAGAAAGGTGTTGGGGCTGCCTTCGGTGGTGGTGCCGATGAGCACGCCGTTTTCCACCTTGTAGGTAGCCTGGCCGCTGACGATCTGGGCATCAGAGCCGAGGCCGTCTTTGAACCACTCCTGCCAGCCTTCTTCAGCAGGCAGCAGGGCAGGGGACAGCAGGGAGGCGAGGAGGGGGAGTAAAATCCGGGTTTTCATGGGCAGCAAAAAACGTCATCAGAGCGGCGGCTCCATCACGGACTTTTTGGGGAGGCAAGATGGGTGAAATTTTGGGCAGCGGTGTTCTCTTTGCCTCCTTGCTCTGCGGGGTTGGCAAGCAGGGCCTAGCGCGCTAAGGGAGATGGATGTTTGATATTCGGGAAAAGCCCCAACAGGTCGAGAAGGCCTTCCTTATCGGTGCCTACTTTGACCGTCGCAAGGCGGACGAGGCGCGGGAGCTGCTGACCGAGCTCAAGGAGCTGGTGGAGACGCTGGGCATCCAGGTGGTGGCCACGGAGCTGGTCTTTGCCCGTGAAATCACGCCACGGCACCTGATCGGCAAAGGCAAGACGGCTGAGCTGATCGCCAAGGCGAAAGAGCTGGAGGCGGAGTGCATCGTCTTTGACAACGAGCTATCCCCGGCGCAGCAGCGCGCGTGGGAGGGGGATGCGGGCCTGTGCGTGATCGACCGTCATGAGGTGATTTTGGACATCTTCAACATGCGCGCGCAGACGCGGGAGGCCCGCCTGCAGGTGGAGCTGGCGCGGCTGGAATACTCCATCCCCCGCCTGACGCGCATGTGGGCGCACCTGGACCGCCAGGGCGGCGGCGCGGGCGGCGGCATGGGCGGCGCAGGCGCAGCGCGTGGGGAAGGGGAGACGCAGTTGGAGGTGGACCGCCGCCTGGCCTACAAGCGGCTAGACCGCGTGAAGGCGGAGCTGGAGGAGGTGAAGCGCCAGCGCGATACGATGCGCAAGGAGCGCAGCCGCGTGCCGCTGCCCCATGCTGCCATCGTGGGCTACACCAACGCGGGTAAATCCAGTCTGCTCAACCGCCTGACCCAAGCCAGCGTGCTGGCGGAGGACAAGCTCTTTGCCACGCTGGACACGACCACGCGGCGGCTGGAGCTGCCGGACGGTCAGGCGCTGCTGCTGACGGATACGGTGGGCTTCATCCGCAATCTGCCGCACGACCTGGTGCAGAGCTTCCGCGCCACGCTGGAAGAGGCGGTGCTGGCTGATTTCCTCATCCATGTGGTGGATGCCAGCTCCTCCCAGGCGCAGGAGTTTTACCAAACCACCACGCAGGTGCTGGGCGAGCTGGGCGCGGGCGACAAGCGCGTGCTGCTGGCGCTGAACAAGGTGGACCTGGTGGATGACGCGCGCCTGCTGGAGCTGAAGCGACAGTTCCCAGAGGCGGTGCTGATCTCCGTGCACACGGGCCAGGGCATGGACGACCTCTTCCACCGCATCCACGACATGTTGATCGACCGCGTGGTGCGCCTGGACCTGAGCATCCCGCTGAGCCGCATGGACCTCGTGGCCTTTCTGCATGAGCAGGGCAAGGTGCTCTCGGAGGACTATGAGCGCGGCGTGGCGGACTTGCAGTGCGTGATTTCCAAGCGCTTTGAGTCCAAATTCACACCCTATGTCGTGAAGCCTGCCAAGAAGCGGGTGAATGCCTAAAGCCGCAGGGGCATCGTGAGTTTCAGCGCACCAGCAGGTGGTGGCGGGTCTTGCCGTGGCGCTGTTTGTTCGTTAGCGGCGGTAGGTCTAGGTAAAAGAGGTGCCGCAGGGCCTTGCCGTGGTGTTTTAACACGCGCGCGCACTCCTCCTGAAGCGACTGCCAGCGCCTCCAGGGATGCTGTGGGGCGTGGACGATGTGGCGCAGGAGGCTCAGCCACTCGATGTAAGCGCGGGAGATGTCCCCCTCGGCTACCTCGGCGGGGCGCAGATCGCGGTCGCCGCTTTTTTCTGGATGCAGCATGGCCTCCAGCAGCTCGGCGGTGCCATCGCCGTAGTCTGGCGGCAGGCCGCTCTCTAGGTAGCCATGATGGTTGATGAAGCCAAAGGTGTTGCGCGATACCGCGCCGAGGCGCTCGCTGTCGCAGGAAACGGCTAGGTCAAACTTGGTGCCGCCGCGTAGGTTCGCCAGATGGCGCACGAGGTCGTCGATGGGATAGCCTTCATCTTCGAGAGCGGCGGCGATGCTGAGCCCCTCTCCGCCTTGGAAGAAGGAGAAAATCTCCCCGCGTCGGGTCGGGACGCCGTTTTCATTGATGAGCCCCAGGGAGCGCCAGGCATGGATCGGCGAGCCTGCGCGCGGCTGGCGGTCTGCGGTAGTGAGGTCGGGCCCATGAACGCCAGTGTCATGCCGCACGGCCTGGGTGCGCTCCTGCGGGCGGTAAATCGGCACACCGTGGGCATCCCGCAGCACTGGCACAGTGAGCTGGGCGAGGTCAAACACGGCAAAGACCAGCCCTTCTTTTTTTTTTTTGTTCCGTAGCATGGGCGGCCCCTGGGTTTCGTGCTCGTTTTGGTAAGAGTCTCGCAGCGCCTGGGCGAGCTGCTGGGCGTGTAGGATTTCCACCTCCTCCACGGCGAGCGTTTCCAGTTTGCGCGGCAGCTTCAGCAGGCGGCGGAGGTTTTTGGTGGGTCTCACGAGGCCGGGCAGCTCTTCGATGCGGCTGCCCAGGGGGATCTCCACGCCGTAGCGGTCCTTTTCGATTTTGCCCACCCGCCCGATGCCATGGGCAAAGCCTGCCAGAAGGGCAGGCACGCTGAGAGCGGGGGCGATCTTGTCCACGCTAGCGATCCATGCTTGGCCGAGCGGCAGCCATTCCGGCGGCAGGCTGGGCCTGCGCTGCCATTCGCCGCGTGAGTTGAAAAACTGCCGCTCCGTGGCCTCAAGGCCAAAGAGCGCCTTTGCTTCCTGCATGGCACCTTGCAGAGCGCCTTGGGGCACCTCTGCCTCCAGGCCGAGCAGCGGCGGAGACTTGGCAAAGAGGCGCTGGGCGAATTTTTCCGCCGCTTCAAAGGGGTTGTGCTGAGTCTGTGCTGCGTGCTTCATCACGCGCAGAAAGATAGGCCAGGCGAGCAGGCTGCTACGGTGCAGACGGGCAGGCCGCGCATCAAAGAGGGAAGGGCTCTGCCGCGTGGTGACGACATAGCCGCGCTCATCCAGCCCGCGTCTGCCGGCGCGGCCATACATCTGTAGCAGTTCATCGGGGGCCAGCTTGTGCTCACTTTTGCCGTCGTGGAAGGTCGTCGCGGCCACATGCACGCTGCGGACGGAAAAGTTGATGCCTGCCGCCAGGCCCATGGTGGCAGCGATGACGCGCAGTTGGCCCGCCTTCGCCAGGGGCTCGATCACGCCCGCGCGCGCCGCATAGCTGAGGCCGCTGTGGTGGTAGGCGATGCGTTTTTCCAGTAGGTTTGCCAGATCCTTGCCGCAGACCGCGCGCTGCTCTGGTGTCAGCTCCAGTGGATCACCGGCGGGCAGGTCAGCTGCTAGGCGGCGCGCGATGTTTTCAGCCTCCTTGCGGCGTGGGGAAAAAATCAGCAAGGGGGCGAGGTCAGCCAGCATCACGGCGGCGGCGAATTTCGGCCAGAAATGATCAAAGTGCCGCGCCATGCGCTGCGGTAGCGTTTCCCAGGGCGTCTCATCTAGCGGCACGGGCCGCTCCTTGGTCATCACCACCTCCGCCCTGCGGGCCAGGCACCGCATCCAGGCCACCACGTCCTCGGGATTCGCCACAGAGCCGCTCAGTAGCAGCAGCCGCGTGTCCTGCGGGGCCAGGGCGATGGCGGCCTCATAGTGCGCGCCGCGCTGGCTGTCGCCGATCATTTGATATTCGTCGATCACCAGCAGCGCTGGTCCCTCCCCGCGCACCAGCCTTTCTAGCTGTGTTTCCAGCGTCGCCACCAGCACCGGCGCGCCGACGTTTTCCGAGACATCCCCGGTGGCGATGCCCACATCCCATTTCGCTTCTTTCCATTCGGCGTATTTATCGTTCGCCAGCGCTCGTGTCGGCACCGTGTAAACGGCCTGGCCGCGCAGGGCGCGGGATTGGTGCAGCAGCTCAAAGATGTAGGTCTTGCCCGCGCCGGTGGGCGCGCTCACCACCACATCGCAGCCTTCACGGAGAAGGTTCACCGCCTGGTGCTGCCAGGTGTCGGGGAGCTTGAGGCTGTTGATGGAGGGAAGCAAGATCAGCCTGCGTTACGAATGCCACGGCTCAGGGCAAGGTGGGAGCCGAAAACTTTTTCCGCGTCCGCTCAGGGGCGCGCCTGCGTTTGATCTCCGCGGTTGAAAGTTCCCCTCTCCTCCATCGTCTCCTACCAATCTTCCCTGAACCATGAAAAAAATACTGCTCCTCACCCTCACCATTGCCCTCGCCGTTGGCCTTTGCTCTGCGGCTGAAAAGTCCATCCTCGACATCCCTTTGAAGGACATTGACGGCAAGGACACCTCCCTCAAAGCCTACCAGGGCAAAGTGCTACTGGTCGTGAATGTGGCCTCCAAGTGTGGTCTCACCAAGCAATACAAGGAACTGGAGGCTCTGCACGAAAAGTATAAGGACCAGGGCTTCACCGTGCTCGGCTTTCCCTGCAATGACTTTGGCGGCCAGGAGCCAGGCAGCAATGAGGAGATCAAAATGTTCTGCACCACGAAGTACAGCGTGACTTTCCCGATGTTTGACAAGCTGCACGTTAAAGGAGAGGAGCAGCATCCACTCTATGCCGCGCTGACAGGGAAAGACGGTGCCTTCCCAGGCGATGTGAAATGGAACTTTGGCAAGTTCCTGATCGGCCGCGATGGCAAGCCACTTCAGCGTTTTGAGCCGCGCACCACGCCCGATGATCCCAGCGTCATTGAGGCGGTGGAAAAGGCACTGGCCGCGAAGTGATCCCACTCATCCTCGCCAATCCTACATTTCACGCACAACAGGGTCTCGAAAGAGGCTCTGTTGTTTTTTATGGGGAGATGGGTTTTTACCTGGGTCTTCCGTGGGGCGAAAATTCGGTTGTTTCATGCTTCAGGCTCGCCCACCCATCCGGCCAACATGGCAGGAAAGCATTAACCCTAAATTCAGAGAAGAGAACCGCAGATGACGCAGAAAACGCAGAGAATGAGTGTGTG
>JAIWOJ010000201.1 GCA_020216965.1 Prosthecobacter sp. | reverse complement strand
CCGATACCATCAGCATTCGCGACCTCACCGGCAGCGTGAAGTCCATCCCGAAAAGAGATACTGCCAAAATCCAAAGTGGAGGCTCTCTCATGCCTGATGGGCTAACCGCCGGGATGAATGAGCAGCAGTTGGCACACTTGATCAAATACCTCAGCACCTTGGGTGGCTGATCTGGGCGATTGCCCCAACTGAGTCCAGCTTTTTCCTCAATAGGTGGCCCGTCCTCCAGAGAGGTCAAAGACCGACCCTGTGGTGAAGGAGCAATCCTCTGAGCACAGCCAGGCGACCAGAGCGGCTGCCTCCTCTTTGCGGCCAAACCGGCCCATGGGAATCTTGGAGAGCATGTAGTCCACATGCTGCTGGGTGATCTGTTTGAGAATATCCGTCTCAATGACGGCAGGTGTGATGCAGTTCACCAGGATGCCACTGGTAGCCAACTCCTTGCCTAAGGACTTGGTCAGGCCGATGACACCTGCTTTGGAGGCGCTGTAGTGGGCAGCATTGGGATTCCCCTCCTTGCCCGCGATGGAGGCGATGTTGACGATGCGCCCGTAGCCGTTTTGTAGCATGTGCGGGACGACAGCGCGGCAGCAGAGAAAGGGGCCATTGAGGTTGATCTCAACCACCCGCCGCCACTCCTCCGGCGTGGTCTCCCAGAGTTTGGCGTTGGCTCCCGCGATGCCTGCGTTGTTCACCAATAGGTCGATCTTGCCCAAGGTATCCAGGGTTCGACGCACGCCTGATTCCACAGCGCTTGCATCTGTCACGTCCACCTTGGCCGTGACCACCCTGCCCAGCGGGGCTAGCTGCGCTGCCGCCTCGTTGAGTGCATTTTCATCCAGATCCCACAGACAAACAGAGGCACCGTCCTGGAGCAGCCTGGTGCTAATGGCAAGTCCGATGCCGCGCGCACCGCCAGTCACGATACCGCAGCGACCTTGAAGTCGTAGATGAGTGCTCATAAAAAAATGGGTCAGATCATACCGGGCTGCCAGCCTGCGCTATCGTCAGAGCGGCTGCCGATCCTGGAGCGCATCCGGGGATCATCTAGCGCACGGTCCACCGCGTCCTGAAGTGCACCGGAGGCTAGATTGGTGAGCATCGGCACGGGCGAGCCACTCCCCGGCACATACGCACGGCTCTGGCGTTCGCCTTCATACTCAGCAGTGTGCAGCACACGCCCCGTGGCCGCCTCCAGCACGGCGACGCGGATTTTGGCATAGCCATAGGGATGCACGAGGAGCTTGCAGTGCATGTCCAGCACCTCCCCTGTGATGATGTAGCGCGCGCCTGATCGGGATGCCAGCATCCCACGGGCCTCCAGGCCGTAGCCAAAGGCATTGGTGACGACATCCGCGACAGGTATGCGCGTCTGCACATGCTCCAAAGGCGTGCCCACTTGGGTGCGCACCGTGCCTAAATGATGGCTGGCAACGTCTCTGCGGTCGATGAAAGCCTGCGTGGCAAATTCTGCCGCGCCTGGACGCACATGCCCAGGACCTGAGATGTAATCTAGGCTGACCTGGCTAGTGGTAGTGCAGGCAGCCAGGATGAGCATAATGGCGGCTGCGAGAAGGCAGTGACAAGTCTTCATGAGAATGCTCAGGAATGGATGACGGGCAGCGCTAGAGTCAAGGGCGGCCTTACACCGCCGCTGGGGCATCAAACCAACGGTTGTGCTCTTTGATTAAGTCCACGAGACGTTCCACCGCCTCCTCTTCTGGGATGTTAAACTTCACGGCGGTCTTGCCGACGTAGAGGTTGATCTTCCCAGGCGCGCCGCCAACGTAGCCAAAGTCGGCGTCGGCCATCTCGCCAGGTCCATTGACAATGCAGCCCATGACGGCGATGCGCACGCCCTTGAGATGGCCGGTAGCTTCACGGATTTTCTGCGTGGTGTGCTGGAGGTTGAAAAGCGTCCTGCCACAGCTTGGGCAGGCGACATAGTCGGTCTTGAAAATGCGCACGCCCGCCGCTTGCAGGATGTTGTAGCTGATGCGCAGGCTCTGCCCTGGTGCGCTTTCGCCCTGGACGATGACGGCATCGCCAATGCCATCACATAGCAGGGAGCCGATGTTTGTGGCGGCACGCAGGAGGTTGGAGACAAAGTCAGATTCCGCACTGGCTTCCTGGACGCCTATGGCGGGAGTCAAGGTATCCTTCAGCAGGATGGGATGACGTGCCTGGAGCTTCGCGGCCAACAGGCGGAAGGCGTGGATGGGATGCAGCGGCGTGCCATCTGCCACCGTGACGAGCCTAGGCTCTGCCGAGTCGTTCACGGCCTGAATAGCCGCATCATCACGGGGGTCTAGGCAAAGCACACCGCTGTCTTCAACGACGACCTCTGGCTTGTAGTCGCCGAGCTTGTCGATCTTGTGCGCGACGGCTTCCCACTTGGCGCGGGAGGTGAAGACGGGAACGGTGGCTCCTTGACCGACCTCCACGCCGCTCACCACCAGCCGCTCACTGGCACGGCGGCTGTAGCTGAAGGGATCGTAACAGACCGCAGGGGCAGTGCTGACCGTGCTGCCAGCCACGGCGGCCATCTGCTCCTGCACAGAGGCGACGAGCGCGCGGGCCACGGGGATCTCATGGATGGCGTCCTCTGTGAGGGAAACGCGCACGGTGTCCCCGATGCCATCCGCCAATAGGGAGCCGATGCCGATGGCGCTCTTGATGCGGCCATCCTCGCCATCTCCGGCCTCCGTGACACCCAGGTGCAGCGGGTAGTTCCAGTCGCCCCCCAGTTCGTTGAGCCGGGCCACCAGCAGCCGGTAGGCCTCGATCATCACCTTGGGATTGCTGGCCTTCATGGAGAAGATGAAGTTGTGAAAATCATGCGCTCTGGCGATGCGGGCAAACTCCAGCGCGCTCTCCACCATGCCGTTGGGTGTATCGCCCCAGCGGTTCATGATGCGGTCGCTCAGAGAGCCGTGGTTGGTGCCGATACGCATGGCGCGGCCCAGGCGCTTGCACTCCTGCACTAGGGGCACGAACTGCGCCTCCATGTAGGCCACCTCCTCGGCGTATTCCTCATCAGTGTATTCCTTGACGGCGAACTTCTTTTTATCCGCGTAGTTGCCAGGATTCACCCGCACTTTTTCCACCCATTTCACCGCCTCCATGGCGGCGTCCGGCTTGAAGTGGATGTCTGCCACCAGAGGCACATCGCATCCAGCGGCGCGGATGCCATCGCGGATGTGCTGGAGGTTCTCTGCGATCACGCGGGTCTGCGCGGTGACGCGCACAATCTCACAGCCGACGGCGGCCAGCTCCAGCGCCTCCTTCACACAGGCGGCAGCATCGCGTGTATCGCTGGTGAGCATGGACTGCACCCGGATGGGATTGCTCCCCCCGATGCCGACATGCCCCACCTGGCAGACGCGGGTCTCGCGGCGCTGGTAGTGGAAAAGATCGGGGCAGTAGCGGAGGGCTTGGCTGGAGGTCATCGGCGGTCATCCATGAAACGCGGACCAAGGCGTGGTGCAACTGCCAGCCCATGGCCGGGATCACATCTCCAGGAAGTTTTTTAGCAGCTTTTTTCCTTCCTGGGTGAGGATCGACTCGGGGTGAAATTGCACGCCATGGATGGGCAGCTCTTTATGCCGGAGGCCCATGATCTCAGACTCGTCATCATCGCATACGGCGGTGATTTCCAGGCAGTCTGGCAGGGTATCACGCTGCACGAGTAAGGAGTGGTAGCGCGTGGCCGTGAAGGGCTGAGGCATGTCCTTAAAGACGGACTTTCCCTGGTGGCGAATTTTGGAGACCTTGCCGTGCATGAGGCGGGCAGCACGCACAACATCGCCGCCGAACACATGGCCGATGCTCTGGTGGCCCAGGCACACGCCGAGGATGGGCGTGCTCTGGCCGAATTTCTCAATCACTGCGCAACTGATCCCTGCCTCCTTGGGCGTGCAGGGGCCGGGGGAGATGCAGATGTGGTCGGGTTTTTTCCGGGCGATCTCCTCCAGGGTGATCTGGTCGTTGCGGTGAATCTCCATCTGCGCGCCCATCTCGCCAAAGTACTGGACGAGGTTGTAGGTGAAGGAGTCGTAATTGTCGATGATGAGGAGCATGGCCTGCGGTGGTGATGCACCTTGTGGCGCGGGCCGGTGCCTTTGCAAGACGCTACCGAAGTAGCCCGTGGTCGCGGAAGCTGAAATAAGGCCGCACACGCCCCTCGGCAGGGCAGCCGATGATCACATGGTCCACAAAGGTCAGCCCCATGAGGTCGGCGGCGTCCTTCACCCTGCGCGTGAGCCGCCGGTCGGCATCACTCGGCTCTGGATTCCCCGAAGGATGGTTATGAACGAGGACAAAGGCGGGCGCGTGGTGGGCGAGCACCTTTTTCACGATCTCACGCGGGTGGGCGCTGGTCTCATTCACCGTGCCGCGGAAAAGCTCGTCCTGCCGCATCAGGCACAGCCGCTGGTTCAGTAAAATGATGCGCACGGACTCGTGGCTCAGCGACTGTAGCTCCGCCCCGATAAAGCGGTAAACCTGCTCTGCGTTTTCCAGTGGCGTCTCCTTGAAGGCCGCCTGCTCTGCCCGGCGCCCAAGCTCAAAGGCCGCGGCCAGGTGGGCCGCCTTGGCGGGGCCGAGCGCGCGCATGTGGGCCAGCTCGCCAGCCTCGATCCGCGAAAGATTCCGCAGCGATCCTTGCTCCCGCAGGAGCCGCTGGGCCACCTGCAGCGCGTTCTCCCCCTTCACCCCGGTGTTGATGAAAATGGCGAGCAGTTCCGCATCCGAGAGCGCGCCCGCGCCCAGCCGCAGCAGCCGCTCACGCGGGCGGTCGTCTTCAGGCATGTCATGGATGCGAGACATGGCGGCAAGCGGGCGAGTGCTTCTAGCTTCAGCCAAGCTCTACCCGATACCGAGGCAGGCTGGGATCCACCTCACGGCTGTAGGCATCGATGCCACCTGCGAGACACTTGGTATGGATAAAGCCGTGGCCGAGGAAATAGGCGGCCACATCCATGCTGCGCACGCCAGTGTGGTCGTAAAGGATGATGGGGGTGTCTTTCGGCCAGGTGTTAAAGGCCGTCTGAACGAGCTCTTGGGTCACCAGTTCAGAGCCAGGGATCTTCACGGCCTCATGCTCCTCGCGGGTGCGGGCGTCTAGCACCTTTACGGTCGGGTCTTCGGTCATTCGTGCTGCCAGCTCCTGCGGGCTGATTTG
>JAIWOJ010000200.1 GCA_020216965.1 Prosthecobacter sp. | reverse complement strand
CGCCAGACTTAGGATCTGGTTGAGCAATCAGTGCAGGTTCGAGTCCTGTCCCGGGCACCATCAGGCTGCTCAAGCCGCCAGCCGCTGCTCCCGCAGGCAGCCTTGCCTGTTTTCTAAATCCGGCCTAGCATCCACGCGCAATTTTGAGGCAGACACGGCGTTTGTCTCGTCCCCCAAAAACCAAGAACCACCAAACCAAGCACCCCATGGGTCTCAACATCATCTCCCGCCGTCATTTCCTAGGCCGCACGGCAGGCCTCGCCGCAGGCACTTTTGCAGGGCCAAATCTTCTTCTGAAAGGACAAAATGCTGCTGGCAAAAAACTCCGTCTCGCCGTCATTGGTGCCAACGGGAAAGGCCAGTCCGATACACAGGGCGTGACGCTTGATCACACCATCGTCGCCCTGGTGGATGTGGACAAAAAGCGCCTGGAAGAGGCCGCCAAAAAGCGGGAAAAGCACCACCTCGACTCAGGCCAAGCTGCCCCGAACGCACCGAAACTGTATCAGGACTTCCGCAAGATGTTCGACGAGATGGCCAACGAGATCGATGGCGTCATCGTTTCCACGCCAGACCACACACACTATGTGGCTGCCATGCACGCCATTAAGCACAAAAAGCACGTCTGCGTGCAAAAGCCCCTCTGCAATTACATCAACGAAGTGCGTGACCTGCACCGCGCGGCGAAGGAAGCAGGCGTCGTCACCCAGATGGGAAATCAGGGCCGCACCATGGAGGGCCAGCGCCTCGCCAAAGAATGGATCGAACAAGGGGCCATCGGCACCCTGAAAGAAATCCGCCTGTGGACAAATCGCCCCATCTGGCCGCAGGGTCCGCTCAATAAAATCGCCGCTGAATGCCCACCAGAACTCGACTGGGATCTGTGGCTCTCCAGCGAAGCGAGTGAGCCCTACTTCCAGTTTGAGATCCCCGCCGGTGCCAACAGCAAGCGCGGCAATAGCGTTCACCCCTTCTCCTGGCGTGGTTGGTGGCAATTTGGTTCCGGTGCCCTGGGTGACATGGGCTGCCACATCATGGATGCCACCTTCTCCATCCTCGGGCAGCTCATCCCCGAGAAGATTGAGGCTGTCTCCAGCCCCATCTCCGACACATGCGCCCCCGTGTGGAGTGACCTCGTCTATCACATGCCCGCAGGCAAGCACCCTGCCCTGACCGTAAGCTGGAAGGATGGCTCCAAGGACGGCAAGCCCAACAAGCCAGAGATCTCCCCACACATGACCAGCGACCTCGCCAAGAAGGCCTTTGAAAAGGCCAGCAGCGGCATGATGTTCATCGGCACCGAAGGCACCGTCTTTGAAGGAGAAGCCTACTGCTCCAGCCCCGTCATTTACAATGAGGAACGCTACACCCAGGTGCGCCTGGATATGAAAGCCGGCAAGATCACAAAAACCGAGCCGCGCTCCATCATGCCCAACAACCCACAGGGCGAATGGGCCAAGCACATCGTGGAAGGTGGCGCACCAAGCTCCAACTTTGACTACAGTTGTCCGCTAACTGAGTTTGTGCTGCTGGGCAACCTAGCCGTCCGCGCCCAGCAAACCGTGCAGTGGGATAAGCAGAACATGAAGGTCTCCAATGCGGAGGCGCCCAACAAGTTCGTTACCCGCCCCGCTTACCGCGATGGCTGGAAGGTCTAATCCCAAGGCCACGAATTGCATTCAGAAGACCCCGGTCCCCTAGGTGGGCCGGGGTTATTTGCTTTTGGGTGGTAAGAATCCCACCGCTCCACGCTTGCCAGAGGGCAAAATCCGCCTTTTGCGCCTACCTCATGCCCCTCCGACGCATCGCCATCTATTGCGGCTCTAGCCGTGGAATCCATCCCGCCTACAGCGCCGCAGCCGCAGAGACCGCCCGCCATTTGGTGGCTGAAGGCATCGGCATCGTCTATGGCGGCGGAAATGTGGGCCTCATGGGTGCCGTGGCAGATGCCGCCCTCGCGGCTGGCGGAGAGGTCATCGGCGTGATCCCAGAGTCCCTGCTCGCCAAAGAGCTAGGCCATGAAGGCTGCACCGAGCTGCGCGTCACCCGCACCATGCACGAGCGCAAGCAGATGATGGTGGACCTGAGTGATGGCTTCATCGCCCTGCCGGGTGGTTTTGGCACCCTGGATGAGCTTTTTGAAACCCTGACCTGGCTACAACTCGGCTTTCACCACAAGCCGGTGGGACTACTTAACGTCAGCGGATTTTATGACACATTGCTGCTTTTTTTAGACCAGATGACCCGCGCGGGCCTACTGCGCCCTGAACACCGCGCTAGCCTCCTAAGCAGCAGCAACCCTCAGGACCTGCTAAGCGCGATGCGCCACTTTCAGCCACAGACTTGCGGTAAATGGATCACCGATCTGCGCTAGCAGGTTTCAACCCTTCGGCACATGGGGCACCAGCACATCAGGCGACTGGCTACGTTGTCGGCTGCGGCGGGCCGCCTCACGCGCAAAGATCTCCTGAGAGCGCTTGAGCTTCGCCTTCTTCGCTGGCAGTGGCACAGGGTGCCAGGTGCCATCACTATGCAGCACGCGGGCACGGGCATTGTCGGTAAAGTGGGTATCCAGAATGTGCGTCAAACGCTTGCGGGCCTCCTTATCCTCCACTGGGATCAGCAGCTCCACACGCTTGGATAGATTGCGGTTCATGAAATCCGCGCTGGAGATGAACACCACCGGACGCCCCCCCTGCCGGAAGACATAAATGCGCGCGTGCTCCAAATAGCGGTCGATGATGCTGACCACGCTGATGTTTTCACTCACGCCCTTCACACCTGGGCGCAGGCAGCAGATGCCACGAATATTGAGGCGGATTTTCACTCCAGCCTGAGAGGCATCGTAAAGAGCCTCGATCATCTCCCGATCTTCCAGGGAGTTCATCTTCAGCATGATCTCGGCGGGATCCCCCTGGCGGGCGCGCTCCGTTTCACTGCGGATCATGCTGAGCAGCCGCTCGCGCAGCCCAAAAGGAGCCATGCTAATCTTTTGAAAATGGACGAACCGAGAACGCCCCGTGACGGTGTTAAAAAACGCACTGGCATCGCCACCGTAGTCTGCACGGCAGGTGAGATAGCTAATGTCTGTGTAAAGCCGCGCGGTAGCCTCATTGTAATTCCCCGTGCCAAAGTGCATGTAGCGCACGAGCCTGCCGGATTCACGGCGCAGGATCAGGCAGACCTTGGCGTGCGTCTTGAGCCCACGCACGCCGTAGATGATTTGAGCACCTGCGTTGAGCAATTCATTGGCACGGTCCAGATTGCGTGCCTCATCAAAGCGGGCCTTCAGTTCTACCAGCACTGTGACCTGCTTCCCAGCCTCCGCTGCCCTGATGAGGGCGGCTACGATGCGGCTGTTTTTGGCCGTTCGGTAGAGGATCTGCTTGATGGCGATGACGTCTGGGTCATTCGCCGCTTCCTCCAGCAAGCGCACGACGGGCTCAAAGCTATCGTAGGGGTGATGCAGCAGCAGATCACCCCGCCGGATCACGTCAAACATAGCCTCACCTGGTTCGATCTGGGGGGGAGTCTGGCTGGGCCAGGCATCGACCTTCAGCGCATCAAACCCAGGCAGCGCGGCGATGGCAAAGTAGGCCGTGAGGTCCAGCTCACCAGGGATGGTAAAGACCTGCGCCTTGGCTCCCTCACACATCGTTTTGATCGCCGCCGTGAGCTCCCGCCGTGCGCCTTCCTGAATCTCCACACGGATTGCAGGACTTTGCAGACGTTTGTCCAGGATGCCCTCCATCTCACTCGCCAAATCGCTGACATTTTCATCCTCCGCAGCGATGTCTGAGTTTCTGCTAATGCGGAAGAGGGCGGAGGCTGTGACTGTTTCCGAGGGAAAGTAATGCTGCTGAAACATGCCCAGCACGTCTTCTAGGTTCACATAAGCATGGTGCGCACCACCTTCTGCATCGGGCACGGGGATATGGCGGGGTAGGCTGGAGGGGATGGTGAAAAGCACGAAACGCTGCACGCTGGTGCCATCCTCCTCACGCACGCCGACGGAGCAGAGGACGTTCAGCAGCAAGGCTGGGATGGAGGGAGGTTCATCCTCCACCGCGATCGGGGATAGCACTGGAAAGATGTGCTCCAGAAAGTGCTCCTCCAGATGCGCGCGCTGCGCTGAGGTGAGCTCTTCCGGCTTCAAGCGGCGGATGCCGTGGTCGCGCAAAAGAGGTAACAACTGCTGATTCAGCAGGTCATGTTGGCGGGCGATGAAGGCGCTGGTGCGCTCATGAATGAGATCCCACAACTGACTGGGCGTGAGTCCACTGAGATCCCGCGCACGGCGACCCTGCTCCCGCAGAAATTGCAGGGCACCGACGCGCACCATGAAGAACTCATCAAGATTCGAGGCCGTGATGGCGAGAAACTTCACCCGCTCAAGCGGCGGTAGTTCTGCCCGCGCGGCCTCCTCCAACACTCGTTCGTTAAAATCCAGCCAACTCAGTTCACGGTTGATGAAGTGGGAGTCGGAAAATCGGTGGGCAGGTCCTTCAGAGGGCATGGTGCATGTTTGAGGGGAGGCGGGCCAGCTTCAAGCAACGATCTCGGGAGGCAAGGCCGCTTTTCCACCACCTGCTCAGAGGAGGGAGCGCAGGGGCGGAAAGCCAGCGCCCAGGGTCATTGCCAGGCCGATATCCGTGTCATGGATGGCGATACCTTCCTGCTGCACGCGCCGTGCCTCCTCCGCCAGCAGGCTAGCCAGGCGCGCACGCACACGCTGCATGAGCTGATGGTCCGCCTCTGTCCAGCGTGCCCGTTTTCCTTTTGGCTGAGGGTGCTTGTAGAAACCTTCACCGGTCTTTTTGCCCAGCCGCCCGGCTTGGATCAGCTCTTGGATCATGGTGGTGCTGGCATATCTACCTGGGAAAGCAGCGGCCAGCGTGCGCCCCACATGCGCCGCTACATCTAGGCCGATTTCATCAAGCAAGCGCAGTGGCCCCATCGGCATCCCAAAATCCAGCATCGCCTCATCGATCAAGGCTGCGGGCACGCCTGATTCATGCAGATGCACGGCCTCCATGAGGTAAGGGACGAGGATGCGGTTGACGATAAAGCCTGGGCGATCCCGCACCACGATGGGAACCTTTCCCAGCCGCTGCACAAAGGCCACACTCGTCGCCAAAACATCATCTGAAGTGTGCGCCGTCGTAATGACCTCCACCAGCGGC
>JAIWOJ010000199.1 GCA_020216965.1 Prosthecobacter sp. | reverse complement strand
CTTGGCTCCGCTGCCAGAACGTGACCAGGCAGATGCCCAGCATGTACCCCTGGCAGCCATCGGCCTGACCTACGATGTCACAGACACGAGCACGGTCTATTTCAACCTCTCCCAGGGCTACAAACCACCCACCTATGCGGATTCTCTGCCCATCAACAACAACGTCGCCAACACGGACCTCAGCCCCGGCCACACGCTCACCTATGAGCTGGGCTACCGCGGGCGTCCGTCGGAGTTCCTCAACTGGGATGTGAGCGGCTTTTTCATCGACTACCAAGACCGCTTTGGCTCGACCACCGCCGGGGGCGTCACCACGGTGCGCAATGTCGGGCATTCGCAGAACTGGGGCATTGATTTCGCGGGTGAGCTAGACCTCGTCGCCGCGGCTGCCTGGCTCACGGGCGGGGATGCAAAGGCCGCCACCCAGCGCTATGGAAACCTAGCCTTTCACATCGCCTACGAATGGCTGAATGCCGAGTTTGTCGATGGCCCGCTGGATGGCTTGGAACCTCAGTATGCGCCCGAGAACCTGCTGCGCTTTGGCCTCACCTACCGTTGGCGCGAGCGCTTCAAAATCTCCCTCCTCCACACCTACGTCAGCCAGCACTTCGCCAATGACAACAACACGGCACAATTCAACATCCCCGCCTACAACGTCACGGACTTGATCGCTGAGGCCAAGGTCTGGAAAGACAACGTCACCCTCCTGGCGGGCATCAACAACCTCTTTGACCAAGACTATTACAGCCGCATCCGGGCCAATGGTGTGGACCCTGCTTACGGGCGCAATTTTTATGTAGGCGTCCGGCTTGAATACTGAGCCTGCCACACACGAAAGATCTGAAGGTGAACGCATCCGCAGGGGCGGCATGAGAGTTGCTATCTCCATGCCGCCCCTTGCATTGACAACCCCCGGCCGCGCCCTAGCCTGCGCGGCCTTTTTTCCCCATCCCACCCTCCTCTCATGAGCACTGAAGCCGCCGGAAAACCCGTGTACAACGTCAAAAACCCCTTCCTCGCGAAGGTGAAAAAAGCCTATGACCTGTCCGGCCCCGGTGCGCCAAAGAATACACGGCATTATGAGATCGACCTGGAAGGTGGAGAACTGGAATACCTGCCGGGGGACTCCCTCGCCGTGCAGCCCACCAATGACCCCGCGCTCGTGGAGGATACCCTCCGGGCGCTCGGCTTCAGTGGGGAGGAGATCGTGAAGCACCCCAAGACCGCTGCTGAGGTGCCCATCCGCCAGGCTCTTTTTGAGGCCACTCTGCTTACTGAGGTGGATCAGAAGCTCATCAAAGCCATCATTGAAAAAACCGGCGGCAATACGCCGCTAAACGGCCTGCTCGAGCCTGACCGAAAGGAAGATCTGAAAAACTACCTCTGGGGCCGTTTCGTCATCGACCTCCTGCTGGAAAACCCCAGCGCCAAGTTTGAGCCTCAGGAGTTCATGGCCACGCAGAAAAAGCTGAACATCCGTCTCTACTCCATCAGCAGCAGCCAGCGTGCCCACCCCAAGGAAGTCCACCTCACCGTGGCCACTGTGAAATACACCAGCCACGGCCGCGAGCGCGGCGGCGTGGCCTCCACCTTCCTAGCCGAGCGCATCAAAGTGGGGGAAACCCTCATCCCCGTCTTCGTGAACCACGGGAAAGGCTTTCGTCTGCCAGAGCCGCAGGAGGACATCCCCGTCATCTTCATCGGGCCCGGCACCGGCATCGCCCCCTTCCGCGCTTTCCTTGAGGAACGCGAGGCCACAGGTGCCAAAGGTAAAGCCTGGATGTTCTTCGGGGAAGTCAGCGAAAAGACCTGCTTTTTCTTTTTTTTTGAGTTCCAACGCTGGCTGGCGAATGGCACCCTGGCCAAACTCACTACCGCCTGGAGCCGTGACCAGGCAGAGAAAATCTATGTGCAGCACAAGATGCTGGAAAACAGCGCCGAGATCTACTCCTGGCTAGAGCAGGGAGCCATCGTCTATGTCTGCGGTGACGCCGCCCGTATGGCCGTGGATGTGGACAAAGCACTGCATACCATCATCGAAAAAGAAGGCAGCAAGTCGCCCGAAGAGGCCGTGGCCTACATGGCCGCCCTGAAGGAAGCCAAACGCTATCGCCGCGACGTGTATTAAGCGCGCTTGCTGAACTTCCCCCGTGGTGCAGACCTTTGCTTTGCCGATTCTAGGCCGAGGGGGAAGGTTTTTCTCCAAAGGGCTGCTTTCCTCTAAAGCAAGCGCGATGGGAGGCGTTTAGTCTCCCGCCATGCGTCTGTTTTCTCTGTCTCTTCTTCTTTGCGCCCTCCATCTCGCCCAAGCAGCAGCCCCGGCACCCGCCAAACCTGAGCCGCCAAAACCCGAGTCCAAACCAGAGAAAAAGCCATCTGCCCCGGCCCCGGCTCCCCAGCCAAGCCAACCTGATGCCCCCAAGCCACCAGCCCCACCCCCTGCTGGACAGCCTCAGCCCGCGAAGCCTGACCCTGAAAAACCCGCGCCGACTCCACCAGCGCCGCAGGGCCCCGCAGTCCCCGCCAAAGAAGAGCCAAAGCCAGCTCCTGCACCGCCGTCCACGGCAAGCTCCACAGCCTCCGCAGCCCCTGCGACCACCGTCAGGCCCCCTGAAAAAAAGAAAACCGTCGAGGACGTCACCCGGGGGCACCAGCGCATCAACGGCCTTTTTGACCTCTTCCTCGACCGTGAAAAAGGCGCGGTGCATCTGTATATCAAAAAGGACCAACTTGGCCCAGAGTTCATCTACTTCACCCACACCATGGATGGCGTCGTGCAGGCCGGGCACAACCGCGGCGGCTATGGCAATGAGGTCATCTTTCGCATCAGCAAAATTTTTGAGCGCATCGAATTCATCGCCGAAAACACCTCCTTCTACTTTGACCCCCAGAGCGCGCTGGCGCGTGCCAAACAGGCAAACATCTCCCATGCCGTCCTAGCCAGTGAGGGCATCGTGGCCGAGGACGCAGGCGGCTACCTCATCCCCGCTAGCAACCTCTTTCTCAGGGAGAGCCTCGCCATGGTCAAACGCCCCGGCGGAGACGCCAACAGGTCCGTCCTGGGCCGACTGAGCGAGACCAAGACCAAATTCCTAAGCCTACGCGGCTACCCGGACAATACCGTCGTGGGCGTGGAATACGTCTTTGAAAACCCCACCCCCACCTGGACGCAGGATAACAAGGCGCGCGCCGATGAAATCACCGATGCACGCTACGTCAGCATCAAAGTCCAGCACAGCCTCATCAAGCTGCCAGAAAACGACTTCAAGCCACGCTACGATGACCCCCGCATCGGCTACTTTACCACCCAGGTGACGGACATGACCAGCACCTCCGCCACGCCCTGGCGGGATGTCATTCACCGCTGGCACCTCGTGAAGCAAAAGCCCGGCACTAAGCTGAGTGAGCCCGTGCAGCCCATTGTTTTCTGGATCGAAAACACCACGCCCATCGAGCTGCGCGATACCATCCGCGAGGCAGCCCTACGCTGGAATGAAGCCTTTGAAACAGCCGGCTTCAAGGACGCGCTGGTCATCAAACAGCAGCCGGACAATGCCACCTGGGATGCTGGGGATATCAATTACAACGTGCTGCGCTGGACCTCCTCACCCAACCCACCCTTCGGCGGCTACGGGCCCAGCTTTGTGAACCCACGTACAGGCCAGATCCTAGGCGCAGACATCATGCTTGAGTTCAGCTTTCTCACCAACCGCCTCCGCAGTCAGCGCATCTTTATGGAGCTAGGGCTCGCCTCACCCCAGGAGGAAACGGAGGACGCCTTCCGCGATCCGCGCCGCTTTTGCCAAGAGGCTGGCTTTGCCCAGCAAGGGCTGCTTTTCGGCCAAGCCGCTCTGCGCCTCAGCCCAGAGGGACGCCTCCCTGACATGAAAGCCCTGACCCGTCAGGCTCTCATGAAACTCATCCTGCATGAGCTAGGGCACACCCTGGGCCTGAACCACAACTTCCGCGCCAGCCACCTCTATGATGCCACCCAAATCCACAACCAAGAACTCACCTCCAAGACCGGCCTCACCGGCTCCGTCATGGACTACATGCCGGCAAATATCGCGCCCCTCAACACACCCCAGGGAGACTTTTACATCACCAAACCCGGCCCCTACGATCACTGGGCGATCGAGTATGGCTACAGCGAGGCACTCGAAGACCCCAAAGCGGAAGAAGCCCGTCTGCAAGCCATCGCCGCGCTCTCCCCTGAGCCCGCGCTGGCCTTTGGCAACGATGCTGACGACATGCGCCGTGTAGGCAAAGGCATCGACCCGCGCGTGATGATCTATGACATGAGCAGCGATCCCGTGACCTACGGCACCCAACGGTGCCAGCTCGTCCAAGCCCGTCTGGGCGAACTGCTCACGAAAGTTCCCGTCAAAGGCGAGAGCTGGCAGCCCCTCCTCCAGGCCTACCTCGTCCTCACCCGCGAGCAAGCAGACGCCCTCGTCGCCATCAGCCGCTACGTCGGCGGCGTAGAGGTAGAGCGTGCCTTCGTCGGACAGGGCTCTGACAAAAAACCCTACACCCCCGTGGCTGCCGCACGTCAGTTTGCGGCGCTAGATGCCATGGCAAAGTTTGCCTTCGCCCCCGGTGCCATGCAGCCCCCGACCGAGTTAGCTGCCCACCTCCAGCAGCAGCGGCGCGGCTTTGACTTTTTCAAAGAGGACGAGGCACCCAAGCTCCATGATCGCATCGGCCAAGTCCAGCGCGCCCTGCTCGATCACCTCATGCATCTTGAGACGCAGCGCCGCATCCTTGATTCCGGCCTCTACGGAAATGCAGTCTCCCTAGACCAAATCATGCGCAAGCTCACCCAGGCCATTTTCCTGGGCGACCCCGCCGAGGGGCCAGACACCGTGCGGCAGAACCTCCAGAGCGAATACACAGACCGGCTGCTACGCATCGTCAATAGCAGCTCATGGCCCCCTGCCGCCCAATCCCCAGCCTTCGCAGAGTTAGAATTCATCCGCACCCAACTGGAGACCCTCCCCGCCTTCCGCACAGCCGCAGCGCACACCCGCTTCCTCATCTACAAAATCAAACGTGGGCTGGATGAACAACGCTAACCCCAAGCGCCTGAGTTTTTCCTAGCCAAAACCTTTCGCTCAGGAGTTGGGGCACTGACGCTGCCGCGAAGCTCAGAACGCCAGAACAGCGCGGAGCGTCTTGGAGTGCGCGCGGCA
>JAIWOJ010000198.1 GCA_020216965.1 Prosthecobacter sp. | reverse complement strand
GGCCAGGAGTCATCGTCAAAACTGGCGACTAGATCACAAGCTGCTTTTTGAAACAGGAGGTGCCTGCCGCCGCCTGGCCCTAACCGGCCTTCGGAAAAAAATAGGCTCACGGGCAAGGGCAGCCCCGCCGTGACCTCGGGCGCAGGCCGCCATCCGCCATCCGCGTGCAGCAGGATCTCCTGCGGCAGTGGGTCGCAGGCGCAGATGCGCTCCAGCGTCTGCCGCAGGCCAGGGCCGCTGCGGTAGGCTGGGATCGCCACGCTGACGGGCACCGTGGTCATGCGGCGTCGTTCATCGCCTCCTGATAAATTTCCACCATCCTCGCAGCCACCTCGGTCATGGCGGGCGGCGGCTTCACCCCGGCCCGCAAGCGCGCGCGCAGATCGGCATTTTTGCTTAGGCCGTCCAAGGCCAGCGCCCAGGCTTCCGCATCGCCTGGGGGGCAAAGCAGCCCGTTGAGCCCCTGCGTCACCCATTCGGCGATCCCGCCAAGGTCGGAGCCAATCACCGGCACGCCTGCCGCGAAGGCCTCCAGCACCACCAGCGGCCCCGTCTCAAAACCCTGGGAGGGCACCAGCACCGCGTCATAGCCCGCCATCAGGTCGATCACCCTCTCCGGCGGTGCAGGCGGATGGATGCGCACCCGGCCATCTGCACGCATCTCATCCACGAGGACGCGTAGCTTTTTCTCCGCCGATGATTCGCCAACGAGGTGGCAGTGCAATTCCACTGCCAGATTTGGGCGCAGCCGCAGCACCTGGGCCAGCAGGGCCAGCCCCTTGGCCCGATCCACCCTACCAAAAAACCCAAGCCTCAGCCTCGCCCCCTCTCCACAGCCGCTCATCTCCGCGTCTCCCTGCCTCTCCGTCTGGCCACCCGCCGCCAAGCCATGCCGCACCAGGCGCAGTTTGGCCGCAGGCACGCCGTTGCGTTCCATCACAGCTCGGGACCAAGCACTGAGCGCCACTACCCTCTGCATCCCGCCCAGCCAGCGCCGCACGGCGACCGAGCGCTGACGGATCAGCGGCCAGATGCGGAAAGGCACCTTCGAGAACAACGGTGCCGTCAGCGGGGAAAGCGCAGCCAGCCCACAGGCCACCGCCTTGCCCATGCCGAGCCCGTGCAGGGTGCAGGCTGCACAGCGCCATGGCGTCAACCGCCCATCACAAGGCACCCTGCCCCAGCGCAGCAGCGTGCCACGCCCACAGGCCAGCGTGGGCGTGTGATAAGTATACACGCAGGCGATCCCCAAGGCGCGTGCTGCCTCCAGCCACAAAACGGAGACCGCTGGCGTGAAGGCATGGAAGTGCACCACCTCCGGCCGCTGCGCTGCCAGCAACTGCCCAAAAGCCGCCGCTGAGGAAGGCTCCCCTGCTCCATAGAGCATTGCCTGAGTCATCTGCACTGGCGCGGGCACCTGATGCACTGGGACCTCTGCTGCACCCAGGGCTGTGTTTTCTACGACCTCCGTGGAGGCCACGGCCACCTCACTGTGCCAGCCCATTTTTGCCAACCCCTGGGCCAGCGCCTGCACATACACCTCCGTGCCCCCGCAGGGGCTAGGAAACCAAGTGTATGGCACATGAATAACCTTCATGGGGTGGTCAATGGACGGGCTTGGATTAGTAGATCACTCCACACCATGAACCAGCGCGCGGCAGGTAGCGTCAGGCCTCGGCGTCATTTGGCGCAGCAGCGTCCAGAATTTCATCCAGGATGCGGGAGGCGAGTTCCGCGCATGGCGCATGTACAGCCGACCAGTCATGCCAGCGGCTGGAGAGATGCTTGTATTCAGCCAAGCAGGTGCCCTCAAGATCATACGGCAGGGGGGCGGCAAGCTGGATGGCAAGCTGCTGCAAAGGACTCTCCCCGCTGCGCTGGGGATAGAGGCGGTCAAAAGGCCGCAGTGCATCCACTGCGGCCGCCATGCCCAGGTGGTCGGTCATGGCAGCAAGATCCACATAATCACGCGTCGCGTTCCGACGCAGCACCAGCACGGCCTTGATCCGCAGCATCTCCGCAGGCGTCGGCACACGCAGCGGTGCGCCTGCCACCAGGACTTCCTCGGTTTCCAGCGGCTCCTCCCGAATGAGCTGCCTGATGCCAGTCTCAATGCCATCCAGGCTGCCAAGGATGAGAATGGGCCTGTTGACACGGGCGGTGCTCCAGCCCGCCACGGATTCCAGCTCGGCCAAGAGGCTGTCAAAGCGTGCGCGAAGGTCCGTCAGCACATGGTCGGCATCACGGGAGAGGCGGTGACCCGCATGGATGGCGGCAGCCGTGCCGCCCACCAGAACAGCATCAGGCACGATCTGCTGCAGGCACGATCTGCTGCAGGCGCGCAGCCGCCGAGAGGACCTCATCCCACGCTGGCAGAAATTCTTCGGACATAATGCTGCCAAAAGGAAAGCCGCTGGAGCCCCTCGGCCCCTTCAGGGTCCAGCAAGGCCGCATCGCAGATGCGGCGGATGTGGCCCTGGATGATGGGATCCGCATGGGCCGCACGGCGCAGGCGAACCCAGTCACGCCAACCGCCGCGCCGGATGATGGCATCCACTGCGGCAGGACTGAGCCGGTCATGGTCGAGATGACGATGGTTCATGGGTTAAAATATGGGCGGTGACCCACGGGGCAAGTCAAAGGGCTGCCCCGGACGATGCAGCACCAGCAGCTCGTGGCCATACCACAGGCGGCTGTAATGAGTTTCGGTGATGATTTCCAGGCTCTCCTCCGCTGCCCACTGGCGCACTTTTTCCAGGGGCACCTCATGGATCCACTGCCGGGCCATCACTAGGTCATGCAGGCGGTTCATCGCACGCTTCCACCCTGGGCGCTGGCACATGTCTTTGTAAATCATACGGCCTCCAGGTGCTACCAGACGGAAAGCCGCGCGCAGAAAAGCCTCCTGCATTGAGGGCGGCACATGGTGGATCACATCCACCATCACCACCACTTCCCACGGGCCAGGCAGTGACTCCGGGCTTTCCGCCTGTTGAAAGCTCAGGCGGGTGCCAGGAAACTGGCCTGCTATCTCTTGCCATGTCTGCTGAGCCGTCTGTAGGGCCGGACGGCTGACATCCGTGCCCAGCCCCTCCCGCACCCGGCCTTCTGCCACCGCCCGCAGCAGCAGCGCTCCTGTGCCACAGCCAATATCAAGCACGCGCGCCAGCGGCGGCATCTGCGCTAGCAGCGGCTCCAGCGGGCAGATCAGGGGCCGCAAACGCTGAAGAAGACGTTTAGAAATCATACGCCATCCTGTTTCTGCTGTTAAAAAAACGGGCTACTTCGCAGCCACCAGCACGCTGACGGTCCACAGCAGCACGGCCCAACTCGCACGATCCCGCAGGGCAAAGACCAGCGGGTCATGGTGCATCTCCCCGCGATGGACGATGACCAGGATGCGCGCCAGCCAATACATCAGCGCGGGCAGCACCAGCCACAGCCACTGAGGGTGCTGATGAATCGCGCGCACCTCAGGGCTGTTCAGGTAGAGCGCCACGACTAGGAGGGAGGTGTTGGCTCCAGCGCAGGCCAGCCCCAACAGCACGGCGCGATCCTGCACCCGATAGGGGCGCCTCAGCGCCGAGGGTTCACTGGAAGGAGGGGCATCCCCCAGGGCAGCCACCTCAGCATAGCGCTTGACCAAGGCCAGGGTGAAAAACAAAAACAGGCAGAAAACCAGCGTCCACACGCTGACCGGGATACCCGCCGCTGCCCCGCCATACAGCACGCGCAGCCCATAGAATGATGCCAGGGCCACCACGTCCAGCGCCAGCATCGTCTTCAGCCGCCAAGTGTAGGCCAGAGCCGTCACGGCATAACACACCAACCACCAGCGTGCCTTTTCTGGCTGCCAGAAGGCCACCAGCACCGTCAGGCAGCCCAGCAGAGCTGCCACCACTAGCGCCGCAGGCACGGAAACCAATCCCGCAGCCAGCGGCCGATGCCGCTTATGGGGATGGGCGCGGTCCGCGCGCACATCCATCAAGTCATTCACGATATAGACCAGAGAGGCGAGCAGGCTAAAGGCCGCCATGGCAGACAGCGCACCCGAAAGGCAGGCCGGCTCTCCCCAGCGTCCACTAAGCAGCAAGGGCAGCAGGCAGAGCAGGTTTTTGCTCCACTGATGCGGGCGCAGAAGGCGCAGCAGGGCTCTCCAATTCATGCCGCAGGAGGCTGGCTCTCAGCCCTGGGAAAAACGCCGTGGGGGCTTACCCGCTCCGCCGAGTGGGTGAGAACCTGATACACCCACGGAATCGCGTGCGTGTAGAGGCGGCTAGCCCAGTAACCGCCCCCGCAGTAGTGCCCAAAGACCACACCAGGCTGGGATGGGTCAGGGGCACAAATTTCATAGCCAGGCGTCAAAGGCACCCCGCCCTGGAGGCTGACCTCCATGGCCCAAAGGGTCAGTTCCGCAAAGTAGGAAGGGCGGCCCTTCACCACACCGAAACCTTCTTCCCCCAGCCATGCCTCATGCTGCTGCCAGTCGATCTTGCCGGGACTGACCGCAAAGACCCCAGGATTGAAGCGATAGACGGGCTCCATGCCCAGCAAGGCGCGCATTTTGGCCGTGCTCAAGCAATAGCACTGGTCATTGTTATCGGGCGAATAACAGCAGCCACCGCGCAGAAGAGCCTCCGGCCTCGTGAAAAAGAGCACATCGGAATCCATGATGATGATCCGCTCATTTTTTGCATAGAAAACAGCATCAAAGAGCTTCAGCGCAAACACCAGCCCGCGCCTCAGGCTAGCGCATTTCACCAGCCCACGCTCTTCCAGAGCTTGGCCGACCTCGCGGTCTGCTCTTTCCCGCGAAATGTGCACAAAGCCTGGGAAAAGAGAGCGCAGACGCCCCAACTGCCAGGGCTGCAGGCTACCATCATCGTGAATGACGAGCCGCGTGCCCGGGCCGGTATGACGCAGCAGGGAGTAGCAAGCCCAAGCCCCCTCCCTAAACCGCCTGGAGTGCAGCAGCATGTGGACTTCCAGCGGCCCTTCACCACAAGGAATCGCAGGCATTTCAAACACGGCTCCCAGGTAACGCCGCTGGGCCAGCATGATCTGGAGCCGCAGCAGCGGACTGACGGCGAAGTAGGTGCGCAAACGCTGCAGCCTGCGGCCTATGCCGAGCTTTCTCGCGGTCTGGCGGATGAAATCCAGGCTCATGGAATCAAGCGCGGCCATGTTTTATCC
>JAIWOJ010000197.1 GCA_020216965.1 Prosthecobacter sp. | reverse complement strand
GGACGGATGGTGCCAGAACCGAAGCAACTAACATATTCGGCAGGAGCGCTAGCCAGCGCAGCGACTGGACCGACGCAGTGGGTGGCGTACCACATCGGCGGCAGGCCGGGCCAGTAGTTAGGCCAGCCGTCCATATCCTGCTGGTGGCTTGACTGGAGGAATTGTAGTTTGCCCAGCTTCCCCTTCTGATAAAGCTCCTTCATAAAAAGGAACTCGCGGGCATAGACGACGGTCTCCATCATCATGTACTTCAGGCCGGTCTTTTTTACCAAATCACAGATTTTTTTACATTCCTCGATATTGGTAGCCATAGGCACGGTGCAGGCCACATGCTTGCCGGCTTTGAGCGCTTCAATGGACATCCAGCCGTGATCTGGGATGGGTGAATTGATATGCACGGCATCGATATCAGGATCTTTGAGCAATTCTCGGTAGTCCGTGTAGCGCTTCTCGACGCCGAAGGTGTCACCGATCGCCTTCAGCTTCTGGGGATCGCGCTGACAGATGGCATGGCAGCAGGTCTCAGGATGACGTTGCCAGATGGGGATGAATTCTGCCCCGAATCCGAGGCCGACGACGGCGATGTTGAGTTTTTTCTTGGGCATAATCGTTCCAGATGTGCGCCTCCGTTTATACCGGTAGAGCTTTTTTCTGAAACGACAAAATTTAGGAAGGATCGGACGGAGTCCCCCTGCTGCCGCCCCCCTTCAGCTCAGCAAAGACGAGCCTACCTGCCGTGGTGGGCAATGCCCCGCCGACAACGACATTGACGGTCTGGCCGATGTAGGCAGCTGCATGGTTGACCACGATCATGGTTCCATCTGCAAGGTAGCCTACGGCTTGGTGCTTGTCCTTGCCTGGCTTCAGCAGGTTGAGGGTGACTTCATCACCGGGATTGAGTTGGGGTTGGAGCGCGATCATGAGCTCATTGAAGCTAAGCACACTCACGCCTCGCAGTTTGGCGACCTTGGCCAGGTCTTCGTCATTGGTAAGGAGCCGCGCATTGAGCTGGCGTGCTAAATGAGCCAGGCGTGCATCCACAGAAAGATCCTCCCGCCGTTCCCAGGACTCAGGCTCAAACACAGAAAGACGCACCCCAGGGAGAAAGCGGAGTTTTTCCATGACCTCTAGGCCACGTTTTCCACGGATGACTTTTTGCGCATCGCCAGATTCTGTGAGTCGCTGCAACTCATCTAGCACAAAACGCGGCACCACCAGGGGGCCATTCAGAAAGCCCGTGGAGGCGACCTTCAGGATGCGGCCATCGATGATGATGTTTGTATCCAGCAGCAGAGGCTCACCCTCTGCCCCTTCCCTGCGGAACTGAACATAAGGGATGATGAAGGCCAACTGGTCACGGTCACTGCGTAAGGCCACAGACACGCCGAAGAATGCCATAGAGGCATAGATAATGATTTGGACGAGGTTTTGCAGAGCCTCTGCGCCGGGTTTCGTCTGAAAGTAATCAAGCTGGAAGATACCTATGCGCGTAACGAGCCAGGCACAAAAAAGACCAATGCCAAGGCCAAAGGTCGCGTGTGAAAAGTCCCGCAGAGAGACCCGCGCCAGCATGGTATCTAGCGCCAGCAGCAGCCCCATAACGACGGCCCCTGTTACCGCGCCTATCCAGGCTGGCTGCTCAAAGCCTAGGGCAATCGTTATGCCGATGAAAACGAAGACGGAGAAAAACAACGCCCTGACGAGCCGGATGGACCACGGTGAATTCATGCTGAAATAATCTCGGGGCGGCAGCCACGTCTCTAAGCTAGCCGTCAGCTTGGATGCGCGCAAGACCTGGCTTTTCCACTGTTACTATGCACACTTTCTTATTTGCCCCAACGGTAGGCACGCGCATCATCTGCGCACACTCCAACCACCAACAACTCTATGTATTTCCTCGGCATCGACAGCGGCACCCAGAGCACGAAAGCCATCGTCCTAGACTTGGAAAGCGGAACCATCCTAGCCAGCGGACATCATGCCTACGGTTTGATCGATGGTCTCCCCTCCGGCCACTTGGAACAGCATCCGCAGACCTGGGTAGAGGCCGTGGATCATTGCGTCCGCCAATGCCTAGAAAAACTGGGTGCTGAGCGCGCCAAGATCAGCGGCATCGGTGTCAGTGGCCAACAGCACGGCTTGGTAGCATTGGATGCAAATGACCGTCCTGTGCGGCCTGCTAAATTGTGGTGTGATACCTCCACACAGCCGCAGTGCGCGCAGATCGCACACGAATTTGGCGGCCACCCAGGCATCATCGCCCTAGCGGGAAATGCCATGCTGCCCGGCTACACGATCCCCAAACTGCTCTGGATGAAGCAGAACGAGCCAGATAATTTTGCCAAAACCACATCCATCCTGCTGCCGCACGATTACATCAACTTCTGGCTCAGCGGCGTGAAGCGCATGGAGTATGGGGATGCCTCCGGCATGGGTATCCTCAATGTCAGAACACGCCAGTGGTGCCAAGAGCTATGCGATTACATCGACCCCCGCGTGCTTTCCATGCTGCCGCATCTAGGCTCAAGCCGCGCGGTGCATGGCAGACTGCGCGCCGATCTAGCCAAAAACTGGGGTCTGAGCGAAAATGTGATCATTTCCGCAGGCGGTGGCGATAACATGATGGGCGCGATCGGCACAGGCAACATCAAACCCGGCGTCATCACTGCCAGCTTTGGCACTAGCGGCACCTTGTATGGCGTAGCTGCATCACCCGTCGTAGATGGGCAGGGAGAAGTGGCCGCTTTTTGTGATAGCACGGATCAATGGCTCCCCCTCGTCTGCACGATGAATGTAACGGTGGTCACCGAGCAGGTGCGCGCCATGTATGGCTGGGATCTGACGCAGCTAGAGGCGGCCGTTCATTCCGCACCACCGGGAGCTGAGGGGGTCATCTTCCTGCCTTACCTCAACGGTGAGCGAACCCCAAACCTGCCCAGCGGCACAGGCGTGCTACATGGTCTGCGCCCAGGGAATATGACCCCAGAAAACATCGCCCGCGCGGCGGTAGAGGGCGCTACCCTGGGCCTAGCCTATGGCTTAAAACGCTTCCGTGATCTGGGAATGAGCCCTGCTGAGATCCGCCTGACCGGTGGTGGCAGCAAGAGCGCTGTATGGCGGCAAATTGCAGCGGATTGCTTCAATGCTGAGGTCGTCACACTGAGCACGAGCGAGGGCGCAGCTCTAGGTGCAGCCATCCAGGCTGCCTACGCCCAGGCGAATGAAGGTGGGGAAAAAATCAGCTATGAGGAACTCTGTGGCCGCCTGGTGACGCTAGATGAATCCACCCGCTGCCGACCTGACGCAAGCAAGGCCGCGAATTATGCCGCCCAACTGGATCGTCAGATGGAACTAACCAACCGGCTAAATCAGGCTGGCTGGCTCTGATAGCACACGCATACGACTCAAGATTTTCTACCAAAAGGCCAGGCGGACATGAGCCAGATGCTTGGCGTGTGATTGGCTTCCCATTTATCGCCACCCCGGCGCTGGATGGTCTGCTCCATGAAGCCGATCTCCAGTCGGGTAGTCGGGGTGATCTTGTGTCCGATGCCCAGAAATGCCCGATTTTGATCAAAGTGATTCTTTAGAATATTGCCGCCAAAATTCAGAAAGACCTCGTCCCAAAAAGCAAGATACGTTTTTTTGTCCGCAGTCAGCGGGATGCTGGTGCGCAACATGTATCGGATACGATTTTCCATGCGCCAATTCTTGAAACCTCCGTCCTTAAACTGCTCTTCAATCCATCGCTGCTCAAGGCGCAGGCGGTGAGTCCACTCTAGGCCGAGCAATTGCATTTTATAGCTGACCTGCTCCCAGATGCGGTGCTCATCAAATTCATAAGCCACAGGTAGTTCGCCATAGGGATAGGTCTTCACATAGCCGTACCCAGCGCTGAGGGTGACTATGGGGCTCAGGGTGTAATTGATGCCTGGGCGGATGAGCAATTGCTGCCATTCGTCGCCCCAATCTTCACGGCGGTTCTGCACTTCAAGATGCAGCCCCCAGGGGCTATTCAAAAGCGGATGATCACCCACATAGTTCCACCAGAAATTGTAGTTATCCGCATGTTGGTCAGCGGCTTGGAGGGAGGCGTGAGCGATGATGATGAGCGCAAGGCTGAGGAGCGAATTTTTCATGGGCGAAGAGGGTAGTCCTGGGACATTTCCATCCACGCACAGTCTGCCACGCATTCCCATCACCCTGGTAGGGGATTTTAGCGCACAGGTTCACGGGTGCGTTACTTAGTTGATGGACCAGCCTGCCGTTCCAGTTGGGCTATTAGTGCAGGCACTAGCTGGGCACCGAGCAGCACAGCCTGAGTGGAATTGGAGGCACCGGCCCGATCCTCCAGATAAATGGTGCAGGCTAGGGCCGCGCGGCGGGTATCCTTCGTATCATGCAGGGCAAGGTAGAGTGCCAATGCAGCACATTCGCGACCCTGCACACGCGTGGCGGTGCCTGTCTTGCCATGCACGACGAGACGCAGGCCCTGGGTGGAGAGACGCTTGATGTGTGTCTCTAGCGCGGGACGCAGCCGGACAGCGGTGCCGTCCCGCATGACCACAGCCGTCATGCCCTCACGGATGAGGCTCAGTGTTTCAGCACTCACAGGTAAGGGAGCGAAGTCGGGCTTGTTGGCACGGCGCACGAGGGTGGCTTCCACCTTCAGCCCCGTGCCTAAGCGCGCATAAGCCTCTGCCAGCTTTAGGTTGGACCAACGGTGGTCACCACCGCCGATGACCATGCTAACGATATCGTAGCGTAGGTCTGTATAGCTTTGCATGCCTAGGTGTGTGGTCTCTGGCATGAGGGGCATCAGGGCTGCAGGCATGGGCTTGTCTTTCAGGCCCAACTTCTCGATCCAGGGCTGGATCGTTGTACTGTCATAAAGCTTATCTGGAAAATTCAGAGAAATGCCAAAGGTGTCACGCAGCCGGGCATTCACGTCAGGCAGCGTTTCCTGCATGAAGTACTCAGGCCGCACCTGACGACCATGCAGCCAGCGGGAGAGGTCTAATTTTCCGCCTTTAGGCTGGAGGATGCCGCGACTGTCCAGGGTGTAACTCTCCGCAGGAGCCAGGGAGGCTAGGTAGGCTGCCAGTGTGTAGGGGTTGGATGACTTTTCAAGCCACTCCACTGGCCCCCACTGGGTGCCTTTGCTGGGGTTATTCATGGGGCCATCAATCTTATGCCCATACA
>JAIWOJ010000196.1 GCA_020216965.1 Prosthecobacter sp. | reverse complement strand
GGCTCGCTCTTTCGGCGCTTCTCCATGGCCTCAGTGGGGCGATGAGTGCTCAAGCGATCTGCATGGCAGGCAGCGCCGCTAGCTCGCGCGGCTGGTGCACGATCACCTGCGCGCCGTGCGCATTCAGCTCCTGCACGCTGCGAAAGCCCCAGCTCACCCCGATGCCGAACATGCCCGCGTTTTTCGCGTAGCTCATGTCAATGGCGGGATCCCCCACATAGGCGCAGCGGGTCACGTCCACCCCGAGGGCGGCAGCGGCTTCGAGGGCACCGGCGGGGTGCGGTTTGCGCGGCACCTCATCACGCTGCCCCAGCACGATCTCAAAGGTGCCAGCGGGGAAAAAATAGTCGCAGCACAGCGTGGTAAAGCGGTGTGGCTTGTTGGAGATGCAGCCCAGCTTCAGCCCGCGGGCCTTCAGCTCCGTCAGCGTCTCCATCATGCCCTCATAGACCACGGTCTGGTCATGCCAGCCAGACTCATAGTGCCGCTGATAATCACGCAGACAGGCATCGATGACCTCATCCGTGCGGGCATGCTCCGGCAGCGCACGCCAGACGAGCTGCCGCACGCCGTCGCCGATGTATTCGGGGAAGACCTCCAAGTCACGCGCTGGATAGCCGTGCTCCACCAGCATCCGGTTGATCGCACCGGCAAGGTCAGCCAGGGAATCAATGAGGGTTCCGTCGAGGTCAAAGAGGATGGCTTGCAGGGCGGGCATGGGTTTCTGCCCTCTGGCAGGGGAAGCGTGTGTCTTCAACCTGGATAAAAAGAACGGCAGGCTGCAAAGCCTGCCGTCCGCAAAAATACCTCTCAAGAAAAAGCGCGATTAACTCGGCTCCCGCTTTCCCCAGGGGCAGGAATGCCCCTGTTTCCTGGAAAAGCGCCAACCGGAATCAAGGGGCACCTAGAGTTGCCCTGCCACTCTCAGGATCTAAGTCACCCACGCGATTGCTGAGGAACCAGCCGTAGCCCCCCTTGGCGGCCCCTTTTTGCAGGAGAATGCCGCGGAAAACGGGGCGCAACGTCGAGGGGGCAGTCCAGTTAGGTGTGAATTGCCCGCTGAAGAAACCCGTGGAAGGCACCGGAGTGAGACTGAAGCTCGGGTTTGTCGCCGGGATCTTGGTCACGGTATTGCCGACGATGTTAAATTGCGTCACTCGCACCCGGCCAATAGGTGTGCCAGTGAGCTTGCCCAGCGTCATCTCTAGCTCGCCATTGCCTGTGCTGGCGTTTGCTGCCCCCAGACCGAGGCTGTCCTGAACGGAACGGGTGCGGTCATAGAGAGCACCGACGGCATCCACAGCGATGCCATCTGGCCAGCCCGCAGTGTAGCGTTGGGTGGCTTGTGCGGCAGCCGTCGCACCTGGCAGTTGGGCCACGGTCGGCCTGAACCAGGAGAGGTTGACCCCCGTCACATCACTATCTTCAGCGGAAGTATCCAAAACCAGTGTTCCAGACAAGCTGCCCCCCCGTGTCGTGGCACCAGGGGTCACGAGCTGGGCCAGGAACGGAATCTGGGCAGCACCCACGACGCCCGAGCTCGCGGTAAAGGCAGTGCCATCTGCCAGAATACCTGCGAAGGTGGCCACGCCAAGACTGCTGACGACCAGAGTGCCATAGCCATCCCCCTGAGGATAGCTGCTGAGCGCCAGCGGCGGAGTTTGTTCCTTTGAAGGCAGGGCGACTGTCAGGTAGGCGCGGTTGTTGGATGCCGCTGCTGGCGGGAATTTATCATTCAGCAGTGAGGTCGGCAGAGGATTGGCACTGCTGTGAGCCGCACGGAGGAGGGTGCCAGAGCTATTTTTGGAGCCGGCTGTCACCTGCGCGAGGATGCCACCGCTGCCGTCGAGGCTGAGCGTCAGGACGCGCGCACCGCCATCGAAAGACAAGGTCGGCACTCTGACACCTGCCACAGTGAAGAGCGAACTGCCGTTGCCGAAGAAGGTCGCTACAAAAGTCTGGCTGACCCCATTCATAAAGATGCGTCCGCTAAATAGACCGGATGAGGGAATCATGGTGCCGGTGATGTAGCCTACCGTGTCATTGCCGGCTGCAGTGCCCAAGTTTGGCATCAGGATACCGTAGAAGGCACTGCCCTGCCCCACCGGAGGAAGAACAGGGTTGGCGACGAACACGGCCTCAGCTTCCAGATCGCCCGCAGGCATGGTAAGCGTGATGACGCTGCCTGAAACGACAGCCCCCTCAGGCACAGCACTCCAGTGGCTAAATAGGTATCCAGCACGGGGCGTGGCCGTCAGGCGCAGGGGCGTACCGGGCACGACTGCGTAAGGACGGGGGCTGGCGTGTGGCACCAAGGGCAAGGGGGTGCTAGCGGCAGTCATCGGCGTGGCGGCGAAAGCAATCAGGCCGACCTGATCCAAGGGCACACCGACGGGCCCCACCCGGCGCACAGCCAGGGTGTGGCGCTGCACAAAGGTGAAGGAGCGCGTGAGCGTGCGTGCATTCCCGCGCAGGTCATAGGCAGTCACCTCCAAGGTGTTGGGCCCAGCTACTGGGCTGATGGGCAGACTCCACGGGATGCTCAGCGTATTGGCTGCCGTGCCGAGCGTTGCAGACACCGGTGTATCGCCATTGAGCGCCACTTCCACGCGGTCCACGCCGCGCAGGTCACCCACCGTGCCGCGCACAGTGTAGGGACTGGTAGCGCTCACGGTCATCCCCGCCGCCGCAGGTGCGCTGATGACCAGGCCTGGTGCCAGCGTATCCACCGCCAGGATGCGGATCTCCGCCTCGTCTTCGTCGCCGATCTCCGTATCGGCACCCGCGTCATGCAGATGGATGTTGAAGCGCACGTTCGGCACGTTCCCGGCACGCGGTGTCAGCGTCAGCAGCACCGTCTTGCTCATTTCACCTTCGGCAAAGGTCACTTCCAGCTCTAGCATGGCGGCTGGATAGTCGCGCCCTACCAGGCCGGCGGCAAAGGGTGGCACGGCGGAGGCGGTTCCATCTTCCGCCTCGATCGTCACCGTCGTGGCCAGGCTGCCGTATTCACGCAGCAGGGTCACCGGCACGCTAGTGGCACCCTGATTGGCCGTGTAAAGGGGCTGCGCGAGCTTGATTTTCCCACCGCTGTTTGGCGCGACTTCAAAGTAGAAGTCCACCTCCTCCGAAGCCACGTCCCCATCCACATCATGGTGGCCCTCGGCCTTCATCGTCACACGCCAGAGGCCGGGCTCGCTGAAGGCGATGAAGTAATGCGCGTGCGTGCCAGCGGGTAGGTCGAGGTGGTCGCCTGTGTCGATGCCGTCCGCAGTGGCCATGTGAAAGTCAAAGCCACCCAGACCATCGGAGCTGTAGACCGTGAAATGCCCCGTGCCGCTGGGTGAGCTGACGCTTTCCAAATGCAGGTGCAGGTCTCCATCCCAGTCCGCCGGGTCCAGCTCCTCCGTGCCAAAACCCACGAAGGGCAGCTCTGCATTCTCGGCAGTAGGCAGGATCCAGACGGGCGCTCCTTCACTGACTCCCACACCTGCCGCAATTGCGCTACTAGCGATCTGATGGGCGGCTTCACCAACCTTGATCACCACATCCGCAGGATCAAACTCCGCCTCCGCCTCCAGCGCTGCTTCATTGATCACAGCACCCTCATGCAGGTGCAGATGGAGGTCCAGCTCTCCATCCTCATAAGCTAGGCCCACGTCCCCATGTCCAGCGCTCCATGGAAAGGAGCCCACCTGGAAGGTAAAGACCACATGCTCAGACTCAATCTCCCCATCCACCGCGTGCTCGCCCTCCGCCTCGAATTCCACGGCCCATTCTCCGGGCTCGCTGAAAGCGATGAAGTAATGGCTGTGAGTGCCTGCGGGCAGACTGATGACATCATCCTCATCCAGCCCACCCAGGGCGGTAGAGGCGATGAAATCAAACCCGCCCAAGCCATCCGATGCATAGATAGAAAAATGGCCGCTACCGCTGGGTGAGATGACCTCCTTCACCTTGAATCGAATGTCCCCCACCCAGTCCGCCGGGTCCAGATCCTCCACCGCGAAGCCCAAAAATGGCACGCCGGGCGTGGAAGCCGTGGGCACGACCCACAGGCTGGCGCCTGCGGCCACTCCGGCACCTGCGGCCACAGCAGCACTGGCGGTTTGCTTCGTCGCATTGGGCACGACGATGATCGCATCCTCTGGGTCTAGCTCAGCATCCTCATCCAGCGGTGCGCCGTTGACGATCGCCCCTTCGTGCAGATGCAGGTGCAGTTCCAGTTCACCGTCTTCGTAGGCCACGCCGATATCGCCATGGCCGGCAGTGTAGGCGGAAAGGGAACCTGGTGTGCCACCGCCGCCATGCCCACCACCGTGGGCAGAGAGTTGAGGGGCAGCCAGCAGGCCGAGACTGAACAACAACAGAGGGAGGAATGCTTTCATGGCGCTGAGCCCAAAGCACTGTTGCAACCGTATTGCAATTATTAAATGCAATAAATTTGCGTTTTATCACTCAACCTGACGCTAATGCTGATGCAGCGACTCTTTTGCGCTCTCCTTGATGGGGCCGACCTCAATCCGGCTTGAACACGAAGCGGAAGAACCTCCGCGATTCATCTGGCACCAGCACGCGCAGACGCCGCGCCATGATACGCCCGTGGGCATTTCCAGCTTCGGCACCTGTTTCACAGGTCTCCAGCGGACGGCCAGGGTTGCGGCTGTTGAAGGTGGCCCAGGTGCCAGCGAGCGTGGCCTGGGTGCTGGGGCTTTGCTGGAAGGTGCCCTCGTTGAGGGTGTCCTTATAGGTATCGCGCAGGTAATCCAGGACGGAAGCCCCGGCTTCTGGGCGGGGTAGCGGCAGGAGTCGCGCATCTGGTTTTACGGGATCACAGCCATGCCAGAAGAGCTGAAATTCCGCCCCGTTGGAAAGGCCATCCTGATCGTGGTCGCCACGGGTATTGCTGAGCGTCCCAGAGGCCAGGCCATGCGTGCGCTCAAAGCTGTCACGCCAAGAGGTGTAGCTGTAGGCGGCTGTCAGCCCTGCTCCAAAGGCAAGCGTCATGGGCCGGCTGACCACCTCCATCCCACCGGCCAGGGCGGCCAGCTCCACCTCCACCCGATACAATCCATCGGCTGTGAAAACCGCCAAAGTCGGCTGGTCCGTGCTGCCCAGCGTCATCTCATCCGCTGCGCTGATGCCATCGGCAGAGTTCAGCAGCACCGTGCTGGCATCCGCGCTGAGCAGGGCAAAATGACCAGGGCCGGAGACCGAACGCAACCGCAGCT
>JAIWOJ010000195.1 GCA_020216965.1 Prosthecobacter sp. | reverse complement strand
GGGGTGGGCCTGGGTGTGCCTGGGCTGCTGGACCGGGGGCGGGGCATTGCCCGCTACATCAGCCAGATTCCAGGCTGGCTTGATGTGCCACTGGCTGAGGCGATCCGGCAAAACTTGAAAGTCCAGGTCTCTCTGGAAAATAACATGCGCGTGGTGGCCTTGGCGGAGCGGTGGTTCGGCCAGGGCGGCGGGCTGGAGGATTATCTGGTGCTTGGGCCGCGCAGTGGCTTGGGGCTGGGGATCATGCAGCGTGGGGAGCTGCTGCGCGGCAGCCACGAGGCAGCAGGGGAGATAGGTTTTTGGACTTGGCCCGACGTGGCAGAGGGGCGTCCGATCCAGGATTTCCTCTCGGCCCCGGCGGTGTATCGCCGCCTTGCGGGGCTGCCTGCCGGTGCGCCGCTGCCTGCTGATTTACGCGCGGCTTTGTCCCAGATTTCAGCGCCGGACTCACCCGCCTGGGAGGGGGTCGTGGCTGACTTTGCGCGGCTGCTGCGCAGTCTCCAGTTGTTGCTCGACCCGCAGACCATTTTCTTGCATGGGCCGCTTTCGGTGTTGGGGCAGCGTTTCTGCTCTGAGGTGACGGCCCAGGCAGGCAGCATGGCACCGCAGATGCCGGGCATGAGCATCCATTTCGTGCCCTCTGCCCTGGGGGATGATGCGGGGGCACTGGGGGCGGCTGGCCTGGCGATGGAGGCATGGATGCCGCCGGTGTGAGCTGGCCTAGACCTCAAGCTGGATCCCCAGTTCACACACCTGGCGGGGCGGTAGGTCAAAGTAACCCGTGGCGGGCCGGGACATGCGGCTGAGGGTGACGAACAGCTTTTTGCGCCAGCGGGCCATGCGTCCGGGGCCGTTGGTCAGTAGGATTTCTCGGCTCTGGTAGAAGGTGATGCCGCCTTTCTTGAGCTTGGTGCGGTCCTCCAGCGCTTGGATGAGATCTTCAAACACCAGGGGGGATTCGGCAAAGCCGTAGCGCAGGACGACGCGGTAAAATTCCTCACAGTACTGCTCCACGGTATGCCGGGTTTCATCGCAGACGTAGGGGGTGTCCTCAAAGCGCACGGTGAGCAGGATGACTTGTTTGTGCAGGGCTTTGTTGTGCTTCAGATGGTGCAGCAGGGCCAGCGGCAAGCCGTCTGCGCTGGCGGACATGAAGACGGCAGCACCCGGCACGCGGATGATGCGGTCTTTTTGAATCTCATCCACAAGGTGCTGCACCGGCAGTCGGCCACGCTGCATGGCCTGGAAAAGCACCGCACGCCCGTCCGTCCAGGTCTTCATCATGATCCAGACGCCGGTGGCGATGACGAGGGGGAACCAGGCACCGTCTTTGAATTTGACCAAGCTGCCAGACACATAGCCGAGCTCTACCAGGGAGAAGACGATGACGGGCAGGAAGGTCTTCCACCAGGCCCAGCCCCAGGTGCGCCGTGCCACGAAGTAAAACAGGATGCTGGTCAGCAGCATCTCCATCGATACGGAAAGACCGTAGGCGGAGGCCAGGGCGCTGGAGCTTTTGAAGCCGACCACGAGGGCAATGCAGCAAACCATGAGCAAGTAGTTCACTTGGGGCATATAAATCTGCCCGCGTACTTCAGGGTTGGTGTGGATGATTTTTAGCCGCGGCAGATACCCCAACTGCACGGCCTGCTGGGTCAATGAAAAGACACCCGTGATCATGGCCTGGGAGGCGATGATGGTGGCAGCCGTGGCTAGGATGATCATTGGGGCCAGAAGCGTCTGCGGCACGAGCTTGAAAAAGGGGTGCTCCAAGGCAGCGGGGTCACTGATGACCAGTGCGCCCTGCCCCAGGTAGTTCAGCACGAGACAGGGCCAGACCAGGCAGAACCACGCACGCTGGAGGGGCTTTTTGCCAAAATGGCCGATGTCTGCATACAGCGCCTCACAGCCGGTCACGGCCAGCAGCACCATGCCCATGATGACGATGCCGTGATAGCCGTGATGGGCCAGGTAACCCAGCCCCCAGTGTGGCAGCAGGGCCTGGGCTACCTCTGGGTGCTGGAGAAAACGGTACAAGCCCAGCCCTCCGAGCGCCAGGAACCACACGAGCGTGATGGGGCCAAAGGCCACGCCGATCTTCGCCGTGCCGTGCTTTTGCACGAGGAAGAGACCCAGCAGGATCAGCACGGAAATTGGAATGATCCAGGAGTGCAGGGCGGGGTTCAACTGCTCCAGCCCCTCCACGGCAGAAAGCACGGAAATGGCAGGCGTGATCATGCCATCCCCATAGAGCAGGGAGGCTCCGAAGAGCACCACCAGCACCACCAAAGCCTGGCCCTTGGCGCTCAGCGCCTGTTTTTTCGACCGCAGTAGAGACAGCAGGGCAAACATCCCGCCCTCCCCCTGCGCCGTGGCATCGCTGAGAAAGGTCAGGTACTTCACGGCCACCATCAGGGTCAGAGACCAGAACATGAGGGAAATGGGCCCATACACCATCTCCACGGGATCCCCCATCTGGTAGCCCCCATGGGCTAGGCACTCTCTCAGGGCATACAGCGGGCTCGTCCCGATGTCACCAAAGACCACCCCCAGCGCCACGAGCGCTAGGTGCCAGTTGTTCGAGGATTTGGAATCGGACATTGGAGGGAGGGGCCATCCTGCGATGGCCAGGCTGGTGTATCTGGCTTAGCAGGGCGGGGGGGCTTTTCAAGAAGCAGTCCTGCCGGGTTCTTTTGGTCTTCCTAAACAATTCTTTCCATGAAACCCGCCTTTGCAGCACGTTTCCCCCAGCGCTTTTCTCCCCCCGTTTTTCCCACATGAAATTCCGTCACCTGCTCTCCGCCCTGCTCCCCACTGCGCTGCTCCATGCGGCTGACCCGGTGGAGGCAGACTTTTACAAGATCACCACCTTTGACACGCCCAAGGAAACTGCCCTGGAGGTCGGCTCCATCGAGCTGCTGCCTGATGGCCGCCTGGCCCTGGGCACACGGCGTGGGGAGATCTGGCTGGTCAGCGGCGCGGAGGGCGGTGATCCTGCTTCGGTGCGCTACCAGCTCTTTGCTAGCGGCCTGCATGAGGTGCTGGGCCTAGCCTGGAATCCGAAAGACAAGCTGCTGTATGCCACCACCCGCTACGAGGTCACCCGCCTGAGGGATCGGGATGGCGATGGCCGGGCGGATGATTTTGAAAATGTCAGCGATGCCTGGGGCGTTTCCGGCGACTATCACGAATACGCTTTTGGCTCCCGCTTTGATCAAGCAGGAGACCTCTGGGTCACCCTCTGCCTCACGGGTTCGTTTTCCAGCCAAGTGCCCTTCCGCGGCTGGGCACTGCGCATCCGGCCGGATGGCACCATGGTCCCCACCTGCTCCGGCATCCGCAGCCCCGGCGGCATGGGCTTTGATGCGGAGGGCGAGGTGTATTACTGCGACAACCAGGGGCCCTGGCACGGCTCATGCACACTCCAGCACCTCGTCCCCGGTAGCTTCCAGGGCCACCCAGGCGGCAATGCCTGGTATGACCTGGCCCCCAACATGGGCCCGCGCCCCATCGACCCCATCCCGGAGGCCTTCCAGGGCGACCGTGGCCGCAAAGACGCCCGCCCCGGTGGCGATCCCGACCGCATGGTTCTCGAAAGAAAACGCATCAAGCAACTGCTGCCGCCCGCCGTCTATCTAGTGCATGGCAAGATCGGCAACTCCGCCTCTGCCATCATCTGCGATACCAGCGGCGGAAAGTTCGGCCCCTTTGCCAAGCAGCTCTTCATCGCTGACCAGAGCCACAGCAACCTCAGCCGCGTTTTCCTAGAGACCATCAACGGCATCAAGCAAGGCGTCGTCTTCCCCTTCCGCTCCGGCTTTGCCAGCGGCCTCATCGGCGGGCGCATGGATGCCGAGGGCCGCGTCTTTGTCGGCGGCAGTGACCGTGGCTGGGGGGCGCGGGGCGGGAAGCCCTACTGCTTTGAAAAATGTGAGTGGACGGGCAAAACGCCCTTTGAGGTGCATGAGATGCGCGCGCGGCCAGATGGCTTCGAGCTCACCTTCACCCAGCCCGTGGATCCCGCCACGGCGGGCAACCTGGGCAGCTACACCATGCGCGCCTTTACCTATGCCTACCGCGAGCAGTACGGGGGCGATGAGATCGATGAGGTGCTTCCCAAGATCACCAGCGCCAGCGTGGCCGCAGATGGTAGGTCCGTGCGGCTGAAAATCAGCCCGCTGACGCAGGGCCACATCCATGAGCTGCACCTGGAGGGCGTGCGCAGTGCCGGGGAAAAGCTGCCCCTGCTGCACAAGGTCGGTTACTACACCCTGAACGAAATCCCAGCCCCGTGATCCATCACCTGCTGCGCGGGACATGGGCTGCTTGAGTTCGTGCACTTCCGCGCCTCTCTGCACCCCGCTCCATGCCCCGCGTCCCCGAAGAAACCCTCCAGCAAGTGCTCGCCGCCACGGACATCGTGGATCTCATCGGCCGCACCGTGAAGCTGAAGCGCGCGGGCACCAACTGGGTCGGCCTCTGCCCTTTTCACAACGAAAAGACCCCCTCCTTCAACGTCCGCCCCTCCACCAATTCCTATTATTGCTTCGGCTGCCAGGCCAGCGGCAATGCCTTCCGCTTCCTCATGAACCATGAGGGGCTCACCTTCATGGAGGCCGTGAAACGCCTCGCCGATGCGGCAGGCATCCGCATCCAGGAGGAAGTCTGGGATGCCAATGCGGAAAAAGAGGCCAAGCACCGCGCCCTGCTGCTGCGCATCCACCAGGAGATCGCCCTCTGGTATCATCAACTGCTGATGAAGAGCCCCCTCGCCGAAGCTGCGCGCGGCTACCTGAAAAGCCGTGGCATCAGCTCCACCATCGCGAAAAACTGGCTGCTCGGCTACGCCCCTGCCAGTGGGCAGCTCCTGCGCCAGTGGGCACAGCAGCGCCAGTTCACAGCGCAAGCCCTGCTCGATGCGGGCATCCTCAAGCAAAACGAGCGTGGCCCTTACCCTGGCTTCCGGGACAGGCTCATGTTCCCCATCCGCAATGACAACGGCGATGTCATCGCCTTCAGCGGACGCCTGCTCCAGGCCGATGCCAAGATGGCCAAATACCTGAACTCGCCAGAGACCGCCATTTTCAGCAAAAGCCGGGTGCTCTTTGGCTTTGACCGCGCCAAACGCCACATCGCCAAGGTCGGCCAAGCCATCGTCTGCGAAGGGCAGATTGATACCCTCATGCTCCACGAGTCCGGCTTTCCCAACGCCGTCGCCGGGCAAGGCACCGCCTTCACCGAATAT
>JAIWOJ010000194.1 GCA_020216965.1 Prosthecobacter sp. | reverse complement strand
GATTGGAATGGCGACAAAAAGCCAGACATTGCCTATGTGACGGAGGAGAAAAAACTGATCCTGCATCCCCAGGGGGAGAAGCCGGGCGACTGGACCCGCAAGACGGAGTTCGTGCTCGATTCCGTGGCCCCGGATACCGAGACGCTGCTAGCGCCCGACCTGAATGCGGATGGGCGCACCGAGCTAGCCCTGCTGACCAAAACACGGCTGATGATCTGGCAGCAGACCCGCGAAGGCTGGGCAGAGCCCCGCAGCTATGTCCTCGGCCAGTCTGGCTGCGGCGGCCTGCGCGCGGCAGACCTGGATGGCGATGGCCGTACCGACCTTCTCTGCACCTCCCCAGAGGGCGATGCCGTCTTTGTGCGCCTGCAGCAGGATGGCGGCTCTTTTGGCGAGGAGTGGCGGCTGGAAATGGAAAAAAGCCGCTGCTGGGCCCATGCCGTTCACTTGGGGAAAAACACCCCGGCAGCCCTTGCCACCATTCATGAGAAATCCGGCCTCATCGCCATCGCCAAGCTCAGTTCAGGGGAAGTGCAGCCAAACGCCGACCACGCGGCCACCCTCCGCTACTCCATGCCCGCCACGGACGCCAAAGGCGGCCCCACAGCCTATGGTGACCTCAATGGCGACGGCCAGCCTGATGTCGTGCTCTGCGAGTCAAAAAACGCCCGCCTCTGGTTCTTTGCCGGCGTTAAGGGCGGAGCCTTCCGCGAGGGGCGTGAATTTCCCGCGCTCAGCGGCATAGAAGCCCTTAGCATCACCGACGTCGATGGCGACTCCAAGCCTGAGCTAGTCATCCTTAGCCCTGGGGAAAAGGCGGTGGCCCTCTCCCGCTGGCAAAAAGACCGCCTCACCTACCCGGAAGTCATTCATCAAAGTGCGGATAGCCTGCTCACCCTCACCACCGGCACGCTCGCGGATGACAAGACCCCCGCCATCCACGCGCTGGTGGATGCAAAAGGAAAAATCAGCCTGCTGAGCCTGCGCTGGGATCAGGCTGGAAAAAAATTCGCCCCCAGCAGCCAGGAGCTACCCAGCAGCACGAGCGGCAAACCCAACGCCCTGCGCGTGGTGGATGCCAATCAGGATGGACGCGGTGACCTGGCTCTTTTTTCCACGCTTTCCCCCATGCAGTTGCTCATCAGCCAAGGGGATGCCAAGGCCCCCTTCAAGCGCGCTGAAGGTCTGCCAGACACCTTGGTGAACAAGCTCCAGCCGATCGCCCTAGCCACCGCCGATGTCGATGGGGATGGCAAGGCCGAACTCATCCTCGCCAAAGACCAATTCGCCCGCGCTGTACGTGTCGGCCCGGATGGCAAGGCCGTCACGGTAGAGCAGTTCAATGCACCCGATCCCACTTCCCAGATCAGTGCTGTGCTCGTCAGCGGCACGGGTGCCCAGCGCCGCATCCTGCTGGCAGACAGCGCCCAAAAGAAGCTGCATGAGATGGCTCCTGGCGCGGATGGGGTCTTCCGCACCGCGCATTCCCACACGCTGTCCGCCCTTTCCGCAGAGATCATGCACCTGGCCGGAAGCCGCCTCCTCATCATCGGCAAGACCAGCTTTGACATCAGCCCCCTCGAAGGCAAAGCCCTGCGCCTGGACCCCATCGTCTCGCTAGAGACCGAGCTCAAAGATACCCGCCCCACGGACCTGATCCCCGCTGCCTTTTCTGGAGCAGGCATGGATGACCTGGCGCGCATGGATTCCTCCCGCAGCCGCGTCCTAGAGTTCCTCCAGCCTGCTCCAGCCGCCGAAGCATCTGCCCCTGCTTGGCGCAGTGCCATGTACTTCCGTGTGTTCGAGACCGATCCCCACTTTCGCGGCAAAGGCGGCCGTGAGAATGAGCCGCACGACTACACCGCGCTCGATCTCAATGCAGATGGCAAGCTAGACCTAGCCCTGCTCGTCCACGATCGCCTGCTGCTCTATCTGAGAAAGTAGCCGCCTGCTCAGCCCATTTCCTCCAGGTATTCCAGCGCTTTGGAAAAGCTCGCCTGCTGGAGGAAATGCGCCAACCTTCCAGGCAAGATAGGCCGCAGACGGTGGTGCTCTGCGGAGATCAGCTCAGAAATCTGCTGGAGCGCTGCCAGGTGCCCTGTCGGGTCTGCCTCACGAAATTCATGATCGGCGATGAGCTGGAGCCTGCGCTTCAAAAGAGCCTGGAGGGTGCCAAAGTCGGGGTTCATCCTGCCATCTACGCCACGGGAGCCCGCTCTGGGCAACCCCCAACTTGCCTCCCCCGCGCCCTGCGCCCCCGTCGCATTCCGCCTATTCTTTGGCGTGGAACCCGCCGCGCATCCTCCGTTAAAGCAGCGGCCATGAGATACTCCGCCTTTTCCCTCTTCCTTTGCCTCTCAGCATTCGCCGATGACACGGAGAAGCTCACCGCCCTACTGGCCGGGGGCGGCGTCGTGACGATCCCGGCAGGAGATTATCATCTCGATGGCTCCAAGACGATCCCGCTGAAGTCTCACACCACGGTCATGGCCCATGGCGCACGCTTCATCTTGCCGGAGACGCTGCCGGACCAGGCCCGCATCGTGCTCTTTGCCGGTGAAAACATCGCCCACCTATCCTGGCACGGCGGAGAGTTCATCGGCCATGTCTTTGACCCCACCCAAAAAGACAATCCCTGGGAGCCAAACGTGACGACGAAAGGCATCGAGATCACCACGACGCGCGCGGGTGGCACGCACGATCTGCTTTTCCGTGAGATAAAGTCCCACGGCATGGCTGCGGCCGTGATCGGTGTGCACGGCAAATACGGCAAAAAAAGCGAGAGCGAGGTCGAGCATTATGCCGAGCGCGTGGCCATCGAAAGCTGCACCCTGCTGCGTAGCGGGAAGTTCATGTGGGATTACGGCTACCTGTGGCAGATCCTCACCTTCCCTGAGCACTACCAGCCCTGGGAGGTCGAGCGCGCGAAACAATACTTCCGCACGGATCTCATGCGTGAGGTGACCTTTCAGGGCGACCAAGTCCGGTTTGACAATACCCAGCGGCCACTGGCCGTCAGCCAGACGCAAGAGCCGCAGGAGGTCATCACCTTCACGGGCGATGGGCTGCCTAAGAACCTGGTCCGCGGTCGGCAGTACTTCGTCCTCCAGTCCACGCCGGAGTTTGTGCGCATCTCTGAGACCTTGGGCGGTGAGCCGGTTCGCTTTCCCGGGGGCGGTTCAGGTGCCCTGATCTTTCTCATCAATGCCACCTACCTCGGAGCCTATGCCCCTACCGGGAGTGGCCCCGGCAAAGGTGCCTTTGACATCGTCGGTGCCCGAGATGTGCACGTCACCGGTTGTCAGCTCAGTGCCATCGGAGACACCATGCACATCCAGCGCTGCAAAAACATCGTCTTTGCCAACAATCACATCCTGGGCAGCCGCATGGGCGCGTTCTTTTTGGCTGAGTTTTGCCAAAATGCCACCATCACGGGCAACCTCGTCGATGGCACGAACGGTAGCCGCGTGGTCAGCGTCGAGAAAAGCTGCACCGATGTGACCCTGACGGGCAATACCTTTCGCGGCGGCGGTCGCGGTGCGTGGATCAACCAGCCGGTGAATTTTATCATGACCGGCAATCTATTTATCAACAACACCACGAAAAATGACCCCGATCCACGGCTTGGCCGCATCTCCTACCGCACGGGACAGCCTGGGCAGTTCCCGGAGCTGTATTTCACGATTTATGAGCCGGGTGCCAGCTACGGCCCTGTCATCGTGAAGGACAATATCTTCCAGCTCGGCCCCCACTGTCCTGAGGAGGCGGTCACCTTTGCCCCCAACGGGCATGATCTCATCTTCACCGGCAACACGTTTCGCCAACGGCCTGCCACCATCGTCGTCGATCCCACCTGCACGCGCAGTCAGATCGAAGGGAACTCAGGTGCAACGACCGTCATCAAGCCTGTGGATTTCAACCACGGCAGGCGGTAAGGGTGGGCAGATGGCTTCCATTTTACGGCTTACTCTGCTGCTGGCTGCAAGCTGCCTAGCAGCCTCCTGCTCCCCTGAAAAAAAGGCCGATCGTGCGCACTGGGTGTTCCCAGAGGATGGCGTGATCGTGGATGCGGAATTTCCCAGGGCGCGGCTGAGCGGCTGTGTGCGCGCTGGACCTGACGAATATGAACTGGCCGTGCGGCCTGAGGATTTGCCGGTCAATAACAGCCCCTGGTTCGCCTTTAAGATCAGGGCGGCACAACCCAGGGCACTGACCGTGCGGCTGCGCTGCCTAGGCGGCACCCTACGTTATCTGCCAAAAATCAGCACCGATGGCCTGCAGTGGCTGGCCCTACCCGCAGAGGCCTTTACCAAGGGGCCTGCGGAAAACGAAGGCAGCCTGCGTCTGGAGGTGGGGCCGCAGACGCTCTGGGTGGCTGCGCAGGAGTTGGTCTCCACCGCCGAGATGCGGGCTTGGGCGCAGACGCTTGAGCGGCTACCGTTCGTCACCCTGCGCGACTTTGGGCATTCCATCCAGGGGCGGCCCCTTTTCCGTCTAGACATCGGCCAGGAGGACGCCACGCGGCATGTTTCCATCATCGGTCGTCAGCACCCGCCGGAGACGACGGGATCGCTGGCGCTCATGCGGTTCATTGAGGAAATCACCGGGGATACCGAGCTGGCGCGCTCTTACCGCGCGGCCTTTCACACACTCGTCATCCCGCTGCTCAATCCTGACGGCGTGGACGCTGGTCACTGGCGGCACAACATGGGCCATGTGGACCTGAATCGTGATTGGGGACCCTTTGCCCAGCCAGAGACACGGGCAGCCTCGGAGCAAATCTTGGCCCTTTCCAAGCAGGGGCGGCTTTTCCTGCATCTCGATTTCCATTCCACCTTCAAAGATGTGTTTTACACCCAGCCGGATGAGGTGCCCTCCCGCCCAGCGCTCTTCGCCGCGCGTTGGCTGGAGGGGCTGCAAAAGCGCGTGCCTGATTACCAGGTGAAGCGTGAGGCATCCCCCACGCCCAAGCCGGTCACCTCGGCCCACTGGGCTCACCACAGCTTTGGCATCCCCGGCATCACCTATGAGATCGGGGACCATACGGACCGCGCCCTGCTCAAGACCGTGGCCGCAGAGGCTGCGCGTGAGATGATGACCCTGCTGCTGCGGGACAAAGATGCCCCCTGAGCGCTGCCGTCATGCAGCGGGCGTGTTCAGCCGCAGCAGCGCCTCCCGTCCAGTCATGCCCTCCACCACGCCAGCCGCCCTGGCGCGCTCACTCAGCCTCACGATCGGCGCGGCCAGCAGGTCGTCGATGGTTTTCACGCCTGTGACGATGGCCGC
>JAIWOJ010000193.1 GCA_020216965.1 Prosthecobacter sp. | reverse complement strand
CGACCCGCCTGCGGGTAAATGAACCAAGTGAAAAGCGGAATCAGCACCAGGATGAAAAACGGATTCATCGCCTGCAACTGCGCTGGGTTCAGCTCCATCCCCAGCACCTTGAGGTCCATCTTGCTGGCCTGCTCCACCCAGGCGGAGGAGGTTTGATCAAAAATGCTCCAGAAGGCAGCGATCAAAATGAACAGTGGGATCAATCCTGCCAAAGCCCGCAAAAAGCGCGGGTCCGTCGGATCACTCAAAAATCGTCTGCGATCGGCTGGCACATGCGCAAAGGTCCCGCGCCCCATCCAAAACACCACCGTGGCGGCAAACATGAGCCCCCCTGGCACCCCAAAGGCCACATGCGGGCCATACCAGTCCAGCAGCTTCGGCGTCAGCAGTTGGGAGATGACGGCCCCCAGGTTGATCGAAAGATAGAACCAGTTGAATGCCTTCGACAGCAGGTGCGCGTTGGTTTTCGCAAACTGATCCCCCACATGCGCTGAAACACAGGGCTTGATCCCCCCAGCCCCGATCGCAATCAGCGTCAGCCCCACGACCAGGCCAGAGCGCGTATTGTCCAGCGCCAGAGCCAAGTGCCCCAGACAGTACACCAGCGAAAGCGCGATGATCGTCCGGTACTTTCCCAGCCAGAGGTCCGCGATCAGTGCCCCCACCAGCGGGGTAAAATACACCCCAGCGATGAACAGGTGCGTCCACTCCTTCGCCTTTGCCTCACTCATCAAATCCGGGGCCCCCTCATGCGTCACCAGCGCCGTCGTCATGAACAGGTACAAAATCGCCCGCATCCCATAAAAGCTGAACCTTTCCGCCAGCTCATTGCCGATGATGTAGGGAATGCCTGGCGGCATGGTGGTGAGGGGGGCGGGCGTCGTGCGGTAAGACATGCGGAATAGAAAAAGAAAGTCGCTAGGTTCCTCCAAGCCGTGGCGCAGGGGTCTCCGCACGCCGCAGGCTCAGTCAGCCATTCCAAACAAAGGTCACGGGCTTATCGATCTCAGGATGCACACTGTGATGCACAGGGCAGCCGAGGGCCGTGGCCTCCAGCACCTTGCGGTCGGGATGGTCCGGCGGCAGCTGGATCTCAATGGTGACCGGCAGACGCACGATGCGGCGTGGAGAGTCCTCGCTCATGTGCTTCTCCACGCTCACCTTCATGCCGGGGAGATCATAGCCCTTTTGGTTTGCCTTGATCCCGATCACCGTGGCCATGCAAGCCGCCAGCGCTGTGGCCACGAGGTCCGTGGGGGAAAAGGATTCTCCCTTGCCATGGTTGTCCACGGGAGCGTCCGTGATGAACTGGTTCTGGGAGGGCCCGTGCGTCGCCTGGCAACGCAGACCGCCGAGGTAATCGATCGAGATAGAAACCGCCATGTGGCTCCTCTGACAGGGAAACATTCCCTGTCAATGCCGTCCAAGCCTCCGCCCCCCTTCTTTGTTCCAGCCCCGGTTCAGACCCGGATGACGATCTTGCCAAAATGGCGCCCGCTCTCCAGATGGCAAAAGGCCTCCGGTGCCTCCTCAAAGGCATAGACGCGATCAATCACTGGGCGGAGCCTGGCCGCCTGCATGGCCTGCAGCATCTCTGCAAACATGGCACGGGAGCCCACATAGATGCCATCCAGGCGGATGCCTTTGCGCAGGATGCCCACGGTCTGCACCTCCCCAGCCGTCCCCGTCAGCACCCCGATCAGGGCGATGTGCCCGCCGAAGCGTGTCGCGCGGATGGAGCGGTTCAGGGTATCCGGGCCGCCGATCTCTACCACCTTATCCACCCCCAGACCGCCTGTCTGCGCCAGCGCCCATTCATCCCAGGCGGGATCGTTTTGAGAAACATGCACCGCCTCTGCCCCCATGTCTCTGAGCCGTGCCGCCTTTTCCTCGCTGCGGGTGGTCGCCAGCACACGGGCACCAGCCAGCTTGGCGAGCTGGAGGGCAAAGATGGACACCCCGCCGGTGCCCAGGATCAGCACCGTTTCCCCGGCCTGGAGCTGCCCGCGCACATGCAGTGCATCCCAGGCCGTGACGGCAGCGCAGGGCAGCGTGGCCGCCTCTTCCAGACTCAGGTAATCTGGCACGGCCAGCAGGCTCTCCGCAGGCAGGCAGGCATACTCCCGCAGCAGGCCATCTACCGCGCCGCCCAGGGCACCTGCCGCGTGGGCTTGGGTCAAGCCGCCCTGCAGCCATGTGGGCATAAAGGGGATCACCACCCGCTGCCCAGGCTGCCAGCCGGTGACGCCTGGGCCCACAGCCTCCACCTCCCCTGCGCCGTCTGAGCATGGGATGCGCGGTAGCGGCCCCGTGATGCCACGGATACCGGTCACATTCATGTAGTCACGGAAATTCAGGCTACAGGCGCGCAAACGCACACGCACCTCACCTGTTTTTGGCTCAGGCACAGGGAGGTCTGCCATTTTTAGGGAGGCGATGCCCTCCGTTCCGGTGATCTGCCAAGCTTTCATGGGATGGGGAAGATCAGGCGTTCACGCTTTCCAGCTCCTTCTGGCTCTCCAGCACCTTGGCCGTCTGACGGTCGCGGAATGCCTGGAGCTTGGCCGCCAGCTCTGGCTGCTCACCAGCCAGCATGGACACGGCAAAGAGGCCCGCATTTAGCGCGCCCGCATTCCCGATGGCAAAGGTGGCCACCGGAATGCCGCCGGGCATTTGCACGATGGAGTAGAGGCTATCCACCCCGCTCAGCGCGCGGCTCTGCACCGGCACGCCCAGCACCGGCAGGGTGGTCATGCTGGCCGTCATGCCCGGCAGATGGGCTGCCCCGCCTGCGCCGGCGATGATGATCTTCAGCCCGCGCGTGCGGGCGCTGGTGGCATAATCATACAGCAACTGCGGCGTGCGGTGCGCGCTGACCACCCGTTTCTCATAGGGCACGCCAAACTCCTCCAGCACCTGGGCCGCGTTTTGGAGGGTGGGCCAGTCAGAACTGGAGCCCATGATGATGCCGACGATCGGTTGACTCATAGACCCATGCCTGTAATCCGCACCGCGCCTAGCGCAACCTCGCCGCTTGGCTTTCCAAGCACCGCCCGCGCCCTTGACCAAACAGCGCGTCCACCTAACCTCCGCGCCCGTTTTTACCCCCCCAAACTGATTCAACCTGAAATCCCCATGAGCACCCCCGTCACCCATGAATTCCAGGCCGAGGTCAAACAGGTCCTGGATATCGTCATCCACAGCCTCTACACAGACCGTGAGATCTTCATCCGCGAGCTCGTCTCCAATGCGGCTGATGCCCTGGAAAAGATGCGCCTCACCCAGCTCACGGAAAAAGACATCTTTCAGGCCGAAAAACCCCTGGAGATCAGCATCACCACGGATGAAACCGCAGGCACCCTCACCATCGCCGATCACGGCATCGGCATGACCCGCGCTGAACTGGTGGAAAACCTCGGCACCATCGCCCATTCTGGCTCCAAGGCTTTCGCCGCTGCTCTGAAAAATGCTGGCAAAGGTAGTGAGGCCTCCCTCATTGGCCAGTTCGGGGTCGGCTTTTACTCCGCCTTCATGGTGGCAGAGGAGGTCAAGGTGTACACCCACTCTTGGCGTGCTGAGGCAGAGCACCTCGTCTGGTCCAGCACGGGCGTCGGCACCTACACCATCGATGAAGCCCCCGGCCAGGATCGCGGCTGCCGCATCGTCATCAAGCTCAAGGAAGACGCCAAGGACTTCGCCAAAGCCTGGATGGTGAAGAGCGTGCTGGGCAAGTATTCCAACTTCGTCGGCTTCCCCATCACCCTCAATGGCGAGCGCGTGAACACCGTGGAGGCCATCTGGCTGAAGAGCAAAGAAAGCGTCAGCGATGAGCAATACGAAGCCTTCTATAAATTCACCGCAAAGGCTTTTGATAAGCCCAGCTACCGCCTGCACTTCCAGGCAGATGCACCGCTCGTCATCAATGCTCTCCTCTTCCTCCCTGAGCAAAACATGGAGATGTTTGGCATGGGCCAGATGGAGCCCGGCGTGGCCCTCTACTGCAAAAAAGTCCTCATCGACCCCCATCCGCCCAAGCTCCTGCCAGACTGGATGCGCTTCGTCAAAGGCGTCATCGACTCCGAAGACCTGCCGCTCAACATCTCCCGCGAGTCCATGCAAGACAGCGCCCTCGTCCGCAAACTGGGTGAGGTCGTCAGCAAGCGCCTGCTCAAATTCCTCGACAAAGAAGCGCAGGACGAACCCAAAAAGTACCAAGAGTTCTATGGCAAATTCAGCCGCTTCTTCAAAGAAGGCATCGCCACAGACCACGGTAACCGCGATGCAATCGCCAAATTGCTGCGCTTTGAATCCAGCCTTACTGAAAAAGGAGAGGTCATCAGCCTGGCTGACTATGTGAAACGCATGAAGGAGGAGCAAAAAGCCATCTACTACCAGGTGGCCCCCAGCCGCAGCGCCATCGAAGGCGGCCCCTACCTCGAAGCCTTCAAAAACAAAGGCTACGAGGTGCTCTTCCTTTACGAGACCATCGATGAATATGTCGTCTCCATGCTGCCTGAGTTTGAGGGCAAAAAACTCCAGGCCGTCAATAGCCCCGATGTGGACCTGGGCGAACTCACGACCGAAGGTGAATCCCTCAGCGAAGAGGACATCACCGCCCTCAATGGCTGGCTAAAAGAGACCCTGGGGGATGCCGTCGAGGAAGTGCGCGCAGGCAAGCGCCTCGTCAGCGCACCTGCCCTGGCCATCACGCCTGAAGGGGAAATGCCCCCCCAGATGCGCCAGATGATGAAGGCCATGAAGCCGGATGAAGTCCAGGCACCCAAGGTCATCCTGGAGATCAATCCCCGGCATGATCTGGTGAAAAAGGTCCATGCCCTACGCGCTAGCGACAGCGCCCTGGCCACCCTGCTCAGTGAGCAGCTTTTAGACAATGCCCTGCTCAGCGCCGGCCTGCTGGATGATCCCCAGCGCGTCGTCGCCCGCACTGAAAAAATCATGGCCCGCGTCAGCTAGGGGAAAGCTCAGCACCCCGGATGCCGCCGTCCTTGCGGACAAAAGGGCCTGCATCACGCAGACCTTCGGCATCCGGGCCTAGCCGTCCTGCCAGCCTCGAGTCTGGAACCCGCCCCCTAGCCCGCATCTCCAAGACGCTGCCGCGCGGCTCCAAACGCCTGAACAGCGCGGAGCGTCTTGGAGTGCGTGCGGCAGTAGCCGCCGCTTTCCGTGCAGGTCTCACTGCCCTGGAAACTCCCGAAAAGCAGCCAACGCCTGTTCTCGGAATGGCGATCCCTTGGTCCTGCAGCCACCCACAGAAAAGCGGTAGCTTGATGCT
>JAIWOJ010000192.1 GCA_020216965.1 Prosthecobacter sp. | reverse complement strand
TTATAACGCTCATTCAAAGTCAGGTTGACACAATCCGTAGCCCCCACCACGCCCACGCTTGCCGGTGGTTTGGACGACACCTTCCAGGACAAGGGAGCGAAGCGCCCGCAGCAGCTTTTGGCGGCTGATTTCCACTCCAACACGCTTGTGGATCATAGAAAGAGTGGAGGGGTGGGAGAGGCTGGGTGAATGAATCCGCAGATCCTCAAGGAGGAGATGTCGCAGCCGAGGAGCCTCGATCGCTTTGAGCGTGGTTTTGCCTTTGAACTGCGAATCGCGGAGTAAGGAAGGATTGATCCTGTACTCGGCCCCTTTGGTGCGGCCTTCGCCGCGCACCACGATTTCGAGGTCCATCAGGCGCCCCAACCAGTGTTTGAACTTCGGTTCTCCATCCAAGGCTAGAAGCCGCGAGAACTCCAGGGCGGTCAGGCTGCCATGCTGCGCGATCAAACCCAGGCTGATGCGTTCACGGGGTCGGAGTTGATGCTGTTGGTCGATGGACGCCAGCAGGTCCACAATTTCAGGACGGATGATTCGCCTTTCGACCGTCACGACCACCCGGTCATGCTCCTCACTGACCGTGGGCAGTGGCTTGGCCTGGGATAGAAGGACATCATATAGGCGGTCGTAGCCGCTGCCTTCCCGTTCCATGAGTTTCAGGTCATAAAAAAGGCGTGCTAGATGAGGGTTACGCTGAACGGATTGGTGGAGGATGTTCTGTGGGGTGACACCCATCGGAAGCAGCCCGGGGTTATGAATCTCCAGACGGTCGGGATATAGGTTGATAAAGATATCGCCGCGTGTGGTATAGGGGCGGTGAACGATGGCGTTGGCCACCAGCTCCCGGATGACGACTTCATCATAGTGCGGGATGTTTTTCCGAAAGAGGCCGTCAGGCAATTCGGTCGACTCCCTCCATTCTGGGATCTCAGACCAGATGGCTTCCATGAGTTCGGCTGGATTCAGCTCGAAGTCTGTCCAAGTGCGTTTGGCGACTTTGGCGTCTAGATGGTCAAACTTGATGAACTGCACTGATGGTGGATGCAGCAACATCGCACGGTCTTCCCGTCGTCCGACCCATAAAATACCCAGATTGGTCAGCAATCCCTCCCTGGTCAGATGGTAATGATCGAGAATCTCCTCATCAGGCAGTTGTCTGACAAATTCAGAAACTCGGTCAGAGGCCCTTATGGCGGCGAGCAAGGATCGTGTCTTTGAAACATCTTGTCGGCCCAATGTGATCCGCCGGGAAGTCTGTGTTTCCCAAGTGTAGCTGTCCTTGTCCCCGAAAAGTCGGCCAAGGTCATCGGGCATCACAGGACGGCTTTCATCACCCACACGCAGGTAGTATCGTCCATCTGATGTCGCAGCCACTGACTGCCTGTTTGGCATGACTTCAACCACCAGCGTCTGGCCCGTATTCTCCCAAGTCTGGATTGTTACGGCAACAGCCACGTTGACAGTGTGATGGCCGATGTTTTTGCGCACGAGATCCGTCCACTCAGGCGGCACACTTTGTCCTGGAGGAGGTCCGTCGGCATCGTCTTCAATGCCAAAACAGATCTTGCCTCCTCGAAAATTGGCGAACGCCACACAGTCCTTCGCTAGCTCTTTCCAATCCCAATTTTTCGGCAAGCTGCCAAAAAACTTGAGGGACTTTTTGTCGTAGGTGGAGCTTTCCTTCATGCCGGGCGGCGCTTTTCAAAATGCCAATGCCTCATCCTCACCCCAGCCGCTTCGCCACCTCTGCGGAGAGGGTGCGGCTGTCGGCGCGGCCTTCGGCGCGGGCTTGCAGGGTTTTCATGACGTTGCCCATGTCTTTCTTCGAGGTCGCGCCTAGCTCGGTGATGACGGTTTCTACTAGCTTGACTAGCTCTTCGGCGCTCATGGCGGCGGGCAGGTATTTTTCTAGCACGGCGATCTCTGCTTTTTCTTGGTCGGCCAGTTCCTGGCGTCCGGCGCTTTCGTAGCTAGCGACGCTGTCCTGCCGCTTTTTGATCTCCTTGCGCACCACGGCGATAGCGTCGGTGTCATCCAGCTCACCTTCGGCACCGAATTTCTCGATGGCGGCATACTTGATGGCGCTTTTGAGGGCACGAATGACGTTCAGAGCCACGGTGTCCTTGGCCTTCATGGCGGTTTTCATGTCTTCGACGATCTGGGCAGAGAGGGGCATGGTCAGGGTGGGGTTGAGAGGTAGGCCACTATCGTGGCGCGGCCCTGCGGCTTGTCTATGGCCGGATAATCCACGGGACATGCGGAAGTTTGCCATGCCTTGCGGCGTTGCTCTGGCGTCATGCTCCTTCGGGTTTCTATCCTCGTTTTTGTCACTGCTGCCCAGGCCGCCGACTATTCGCGCGACATCCAGCCGCTGCTGGCGGAGCACTGCCTGGAATGCCACGGGCCGGATGACAGCAAGGGCGGGCTGGTTTTGACCACGCTGGAGGCGGCCACGAAGCCACTGAAAAGCGGCGCGCGCGGCATCATCCCAGGCAAACCGGAGGCCAGCGAGGTCATCGCCCGCATCACCACCACCGACCTGGACGACCGGATGCCGCCGAAAGCGAAAAAGCCGCTGAAGCCGCAGGAGGTGGAGCTGCTGAAGCGCTGGATCCAGGAGGGCGCGAAGTTTGAGGCGCACTGGGCCTACCAGCCGCTGAAGCGCGCACCGGTGCCTGCGGGCGCGCATCCGGTGGACCACTTCGTCCACACGCGGCTGGCGGAGAAAAAAATCGCGCCCTCGCCGGAGGCGGACCGCTTCACCCTCATCAAGCGCGTCCACTACGACCTCCTGGGCCTGCCGCCCACGCCGGAGCAGGTGCGGCAGTTTGTGGACGATGCCTCCCCGCGCGCCTACGAGGCGATGCTGGACCGCGCCCTGGCCAGCCCGCACTATGGCGAGCGCTGGGGCCGCCACTGGCTGGACGCGGCGCGCTACGCTGACTCCGACGGCTATGAAAAAGACCGCCCGCGCCCGGATGCCTGGCGCTACCGCGACTGGGTGATCCGCGCGGTGAATGACGACATGCCCTTTGACCAGTTCACCATTGAGCAGATCGCCGGAGACCTTCTGCCGGACGCTGGCGACGAGCAGGTCGTGGCCACTGCCTTCCACCGTCAGACGCTGACCAACACCGAGGGCGGCACGGACCAGGAGCAGTTCCGCATCGAGGCCGTGATGGACCGCACGGAGACCACCGGCACCGTCTGGCTGGGCCTCACCGTCGGCTGCGCGCGCTGCCATACCCACAAGTATGACCAGATCACCCAGGCAGAGTATTACCAACTGTTTGCCTTCTACAATAATGGCGACGAGGCCACCCGCCAGGTGCCCACCAGCCCTGAGGCCTGGAGCGCCTATGTGAAGGCGAACGGCGAGGCCGCGAAGAGGCTGCTACCGCTGCAAAAGGCGCTGGATGCCGCCAAGGCCGGCCTGCCCGCCCGGCTGCCGGAGTGGGAAAAAGGCGTGCAGGCCCGGCTGGCGGAGGCACGCCGACTTCAGGCCAAGGCGGAGTTTGCCCCGCTGGACATCACCGCCGTGCAGGCAAGGTCGAAAACGAAGTTCAAAAAGCTGCCCGACGGCTCCCAACTGGCCTCAGGAGCCACGCCAAAGACGGACAGCTACACGCTGGAACTCGCCGCGCTGAGCCAGCCGCTGGCTGCCATCCAGCTCCAGGTGCTGCCTGATCCCGCGCTGCCTTCCCAGGGGCCGGGCAGGTCCAAGAATGGCAACTTTGTCCTCAGTGAATTCCGCCTGCTGCGTGGCGAGACGCCGCAAAAGGCCGTAGAAGTGCTGCTGCACTCCGCGAAGGCGGACTTTGAGCAAAAGGGCTTCACCGCCGCCGCCACGCTGGATGGCGAGGCGGCCACCGGATGGGCCGTGAGCGGCCAGACGGGCAAGGCGCATCAGATCACCTTTCAACTCAGCCAGCCGCTGCAGCCGGGCGAAAAGCTGTGGGCGCGGCTGGACCACGATTATCAAAAAAGCACCGAGCACCTCCTGGGCCGCTTCCGCCTGCTCGGCAGCAGCCAGATCACGGAGGAAAGCATCGCCCCGCCGGAGGTCGTGAAGATCCTGGGTGAGGAGCCGAAGCGGCGGAACCCAGTCGTCATCAAGCCGCTGTGGGACTGGCTGGAAAAGGTGGACCCCGAGGTCACTGCCGCGGCCAGAAAGCTCGCCGAGGCCAGGGCGCGCCTGCCGAAGCCGCCGCTGATGGACGCGCGTGTCATCGCCCAGCGCACTGCCAATCCGCGCAGCACGCACCTGCTGCACCGGGGAGATTTCCTCCAGCCTGGCGATGAAGTGCGGCCCGGCACGCTGGCCGTGCTGCCGCCGCTGAAGGGCAGCGGCACCCGGCTGGATCTGGCGCGCTGGCTGGTCAGCCCGGAAAATCCGCTCACGCCCCGCGTCACCGTGAACCACATCTGGGCCAAGCTGTTTGGCGAGGGGCTGGTCAGCACCGTGGCGGACTTTGGTGTGCGCGGGGCCAAGCCGACGCACCCGGAGCTGCTCGACTACCTGGCCGCCGAGTTCATCCGCCAGGGCTGGAGCCGGAAGGCGCTGCTGCGCCTCATCATGACCTCCGCCACCTACCGCCAGCAGTCCCACCACCGGCCCGAAATGGCGGACATCGACCCAAAAAACGAGTTGCTCTGGCGGCAAAACCGCCTGCGCGTGGAGGGCGAGATCGTCCGCGACCTGGCCCTGGCCGCCAGCGGCCTGCTGAGCCCAAAAATCGGCGGTGAAAGCGTCTTCCCGCCCATGCCGGCAGACATCGCCGCGCTCAGCTATGCGGGGAATTTCAAATGGCAGACCAGCACCGGTGCCGACCGCTACCGGCGCGGCCTTTACACCTTCTTCAAGCGCACCGCCCCGCACCCGGACCTGACCACCTTTGACTGCCCGGACGCGAACCTGACCAACGTCCGGCGCACCGTCTCCAACACGCCGCTCCAGGCCCTGACCACGCTGAATGCCGAGTCCTTTGCCGAGGCCGCCCAGGCCCTGGCCGCCCGCGCCCTGGCCCAGCCCGGCAGTGACGAAAGCCGCCTGGCCCATGCCTTCCAGCTCTGCCTGACACGCCCCGCCGCCGAAAAGGAAACCGCCGCCCTGCGCACCCTGCTGGAGGACTCACGCCAGCACTATCAGGCGCACCCCGAGGAAGCCGCCGCCGCCATCGGCCCGCACGCGGCCAAAGACATCCCCGCTGCTGAAAACGCCGCCTGGGTGGCCGTCACGCGCATCCTGCTAAACATGGACGAATTCATCACCCGGGAGTGAGCTAGCCGTCGCTACCCAGCGGTAGGTTGACACTGCTCTC
>JAIWOJ010000191.1 GCA_020216965.1 Prosthecobacter sp. | reverse complement strand
TGATGAAGAGCGCGCAGGATAAGCTGGCCGCTGTCTTGGCCGCCGCCCCCATCCAGCCGCCGGCGGTGCCCGTGGTCTGCAACTACGAGGCGCGGGTGGTGACTAGCCCGGAGGAGATCCGTTCCACACTGACTGCCCAGGTGACCGGTAGTGTGCGTTGGGTGGAGTCCATGCAGGCCCTGCGTGCTGCGGGGCACGAGCTTTTCATTGAGCTTGGGCCGGATGCCACCCTGGCAGGTCTGATGGGGAAGATCGACAAGTCCGCCCGTGTCATCAGCATCAAAGATCTGCCCTCGCTTGAGGCGGCTGTGGCGGAACTCAGCTAGGCATAACCTCGCGTATTACTTTGAGCTCCGCATCGCCCATCCTCGGCATTGATCTCGGCACCACAAACTCGCTCGTTGGGGTCGTGGATAGCGGCTTTCCCATCCTGCTGGCAGATGAGACCGGTGCCCGCATGACGCCATCGGCGGTGCACTATGCGCAGGATGGTAGCATCCTGGTGGGGGCACCTGCTTTGAGAAAACGCAGCCTAGAACCGCAGCGGACGGTCACGAGCGTGAAGCGCCTGATCGGACGCCGCAGCGGGGAAGGGGACTGGACGCCACCCTATGACCTGCGTGCGCTCGGGACGACGCCCGTCGAAGTCTCGGCAGAGATTTTGCGCCGCCTGAAGGCCATCGCTGAGCGCGCCCTGGAGCAGCCTGTCAGCCGCGCCGTGATCACGGTGCCCGCTTATTTCAATGACGCCCAGCGCAGTGCCACCAAACAGGCCGGAGAGTTGGCTGGCCTGACGGTGGAGCGCATCGTCAGCGAGCCGACTGCCGCTGCCCTGGCCTACGGCTTGGACAAGCTGGACGAGCGGAAAAAGATCGCTGTCTATGACCTGGGCGGCGGCACCTTTGACATCAGCGTGCTGGAGATGCGTGATGGCGTCTTCCAGGTGCTCAGCACGGCAGGGGATACCCAGCTCGGTGGCGATGATATTGACCGTGCCTTGGCTGCGCACCTCGCACCGCCAGGCAGTGATCCAGCACTCTTTCTTGAGGCGGCAGAGGCAGCCAAAAAGCGCTTATCCAGCCAGGAGAGCACGCGTGTGGATTTGCCTTTTTATGATGGCAAAAACAGCCTGAGCCGTGAACTCACCCGTGCTGAGCTTGAAAAACTCATCCGGCCACTGCTAGAGCGCACGCGTGAGCACTGCCAACGGGCGCTGCATGATGCCGGGGTCATGCTTGATGAGATAGATGAGGTCATTTTAGTCGGTGGCAGCACGCGCATCCCGCTGGTGCGCGGCCTCGTGGCCAGGGTCTTTGGTCGTGAGCCAAACACCTCCCAGAACCCAGATGAGGCTGTGGCTCAGGGGGCGGTCATTCAGGCGGGCATCCTGAGCGGCAGCTTGCAGAATGTGTTGCTGCTGGACGTGACGCCACTGTCTTTGGGCATCGAGACCTTTGGCGGCCTGATGAATGTCATCATCCCCCGCAATAGCACGCTGCCATGCAAGGCAGGAGAGATGTTCACCAACGCCGTAGCAAATCAACGCGACATGCTGATCCGCGTGCTCCAGGGCGAGCGAGAGCTGGCTAAAGATAACTGGGAGCTTGGGCAGATCGTGGTGCCTTTCCCCCCAGGCCCCAAGGGTAGCGCCCGTGTCGGCGTGCAGTTCAGCATCGATGTGAATGGCATTCTACAAGTGCTGGCCCGCGATACAGCCACGGGCAAAGACATCGTGCTGGAGATCCAAAACACTGCCGTGGATGTCGATGACGAGCGTGTGGAGCAGATGATCGCCGAGAGCGTGGAGCATGCCTTTGACGACATGAACGAGCGCTTGTGGACGGAGGCTAGGCTGAAAGCCGAAGAGCTACTGCCCGCTGTGGAGACGGCACTGGCACAGTTTGGCGATGCTGTCAGTGAGGCTGAGCGCGTGACGATTCAGGCCGCTGCGGCGGAGGTCAGGCGGCTGCTCAACGCTGAAACACACGATGCTACGGCCCTCAAAGCGGCGAACCGAGCCCTGGACGAGGCCACCCAGGAACTGGCCGTGCGCCTCGTCGAGCGCGCGATGGAGGAATCCCTGGCCCGGCGCGGGCTGGTATAAAGAGGGATGGATCGGGCAATGTTGATTCTTTCGGAATCAAGCCTCGACATCCCTGGCTTTGTTTTCTTTACTGTCCTGGACTTTTTTCTCATGCGGCAATACGACCTGATCGAATACCTCGCCATGGCCATGCAGGCTGGTGCTTCGGACATGCATCTTTCTCCTGGGGCTCCACCTACGATGCGTCTGCATGGTAGGATGCAGCCCGTGACGGATGAAATCTTGGACGCCGTGGACGTGCGTGAGCTGGTGCTCGGCGGGCTGAAAGATACCCAGCGCGCGAAGCTAGAACAGGACTGGGAGCTGGACTTTGCGATTGAGGTAGAAAACCTAGGCCGCTTCCGTGGCAATGCCTGCTTTTGCATGGGACGGATCGAGGGCAATTTCCGCTACATCCCAGATAGTATCCCTGAGCTCTCTCAACTCGGCCACGGTCCCACGGTGGAAAAACTCTGCGAACTCCGCGATGGTCTTATCCTCATCACCGGCGTGAGCAACAGTGGTAAAACCACCACTCTTTGCAGCATGACGCAGCAGATCGCCGCTGCGCGCTCCTGCAATATCGTGACCATTGAGGATCCTATTGAGTTCGTCTTTAAGCATGGGCAGAGCCTCATCCGACAGCGCCAGGTGGGTTTTGATACCCATGAGTTTGCCCGTGCCATGAAGAGCGCCCTGCGTCAGGATGTGAATGTCATCACCGTCAGTGAGTTGCGTGACCTGGAGACCATGCGCACAGCGTTGACTGCGGCTGAGACGGGGCACCTCGTCATCAGCACGCTGCATACTACGGATGTGCCAGCCACCATCACACGCATTCTCGATAGCTACCCGCGGGACCAGCAGGATTATGTAGCCTCCCAGCTCAGCCACTGCCTGCGTGGTGTTGTGTGCCAGCATCTCATCCGCCGTGCTGATGGTGAGGGGCGTGTGATGGCTTCTGAGGTCATGGTCGTGAATAATGCCATCGCTGGCTGTATCCGTGACCAACGCATCCAGCAGCTCCCTAGCCTCATCCAGATCGGCGGGCGGGATGGGATGCACACCATTGATGATAGTTTGCTGCACCTGCTCAGCTATGACTTTATCACCTTAGAGGATGCCAGGGCTCACTGCCGTGACTTTAGCTTTATCAAGATGGGCTATGACCGCCTCCAGCGTGAGAATGAAGCTGGTCGCAAGCGCTGACCATAGGCTATGCAGGCAGACTCCATCCACCTACGCGGTCTAGACCTCCCCACGCGCATCGGTGTGCCTGAGGAGGAGCGTGCCGCTTGGCAGACCCTGCAGGCAAATATTTGCCTAGAGCTAGAGCAGCGTTTTGAGGCGATGGCAGATGACCTGTCTGCCACCATTGACTACGCCGCTGTGGCGCTGCGCTTGCGCTCCTTGGCTGCGGAAAAGCCGCGGAGGCTGATCGAAACATTGGCTGCCGAAATCGCATCCTGCCTCCTGCTAGAGTTTGGTGCCGCCCTTGTGCGCGTCGAACTGCGAAAAAAAATCCTGCCCGGCTGCGACCATGTGGCGGTGGTCCTGACAAGGTTGGCAGAGAAAAAGGTGGCGTGAGGTTTGCGTTTTGGCGCGTTTTCCTCCAGCCTCGCATCTCTCCAATTTTTCATGGCCTCTGACCTACCTTCCCACCTCTCTCTCCTCACTCTTGGCGAGCCTATTTATCGAGGCTCTGTGCAGAACCTGTATGCTGTGCCCGGCCATCCAGATCATATCATCTGTGAGACCACTGAGGCAGGCTCCGTTTTCGATGTTGGCAGTATTTTTACCATCCAGGGCAATGACCTGAACCGCGCTGTCTTTCGTCATGCCATGTATCGCCGCTTAGCGCAGCCAGAGACTTGGCGGCGGGTGGAAAAGGCTCTGCTTGAAACCAGCACCCTCGGGGAAACGTGGCGCTCTCAGCTCATGGACGGCACTTTACCGATGATGATGGAGGCTGGCGCGCGAACTCACCATGTGGGGATGATTGACGCCGTTACAGGTCAGATCGTCACGGAGGGGATGCCAGAGCACCCCAGTTGCTACAATGTCGTGCGCCGATTCCCCGTCATGCGCCCCCAGCAGCGCAATATCATGGGGAATTTTGTCTTTGATTATGCCCAGTTTCACCAAAGCAACACCTATGTGGTGCCGCTGGAATACATCGTCCGCTTCGGGGTGACTAGCGGCAGCTCTATCCTGAGAAAGTATGAGGCTCTTGGGGAAAAAGAGCGCCATGCTTTTGCGCATGAACTTGGCCTGGCTGGCCCGATGCAGGCTTGGCAGATGCTTGATCGGCCCATCTACGACCTCACCAGCAAATACGAGCCCGAGGACCGTGCTGTGACGAAGCAGGAGGCTCTGCTCATGTCTGGCCTCAGTGCCCAGGCTTTTCTCAGCACCATCAAAATGGCGCTGCTAGGTGCCTGGGCTGTGCGTGAACTGCTTCAAGAAGTCGGCCTGCAACTCTGGGATCTGAAGTGGGAGTTTGCCGTGGACGGAGATGACCTGTTTTTTGTGGATACCATTGATGCGGATAGTTTCCGCGCCACAGGCACGGTCGAGGTAGATGGCTGCCAGCTCATCATTCACTACAACAAGCAGGCCATGCGTGATTACTACCGCGTGGCCTGTGCAGACTGGTATGCTGGTGTCAATGCTGCCAAGCAGGAGGCAGCTCACACGGGGCAAGCTTTCAAAGAAGTCTTGAGGGCGGGCCAAGCGGCTGGGAAGTATCCCCAAACTCCAGAGGTCGATGCCCGCTTCCTGGCCCTTCAGGCGCGCAAAACAGCCCTGATCCGCCAGCATGTGCTAGGTGAAACGGAGGCCGCTAGCCTGCGCGCCTCCCTGCAAGAGACCGGGCGTGAGGAGGCTGAGTTCTACCGTAGCCTCGGCAAGCTGCCTGAGATTTTAGCACTCAACGGTCGCTGATGATCTGCGTGGAAGGGCTCACTGCGGCTGCTGCACCCCTTTGCCTGCTGACCTCATGGGCTACGCAGGCGAGAGCGGCGATGGCGGCAGTCTCAGCACGCAAAATTAGAGAGCCTAGGGTCACCGGCTGAAAGCCATGCTGGCAGGCCAGAGCTTCCTCCTCAGGGGTGAAATCTCCCTCGGGACCGATGAGCACACAAAGGGGCCTGGGCTGGTGGATAGGGAGCTGATAAATGCGGCGTGCGTGCTCGCTGAGAGCGGGCATGATGCGCAGGCTGTCCGCAGGTAGGTGTGCAAGGGCGG
>JAIWOJ010000190.1 GCA_020216965.1 Prosthecobacter sp. | reverse complement strand
GGCCGTGATGTTAAAAATGTCCGCCTCCTGGAAGGCGTCCTTGCCCAGCATCCAACTGACGGTCTGGCCGCACAGGACGATCATGGGCACGCTGTCCATCAGGGCCGTCATCAGGCCGGTGATGGTATTGCCAGCGCCTGGGCCGGAGGTGACGAGCACCACGGCGGGCCTGCCAGTGGCACGGGCGTAGCCGTCTGCCATGTGCACCGCTCCCTGCTCGTGGCGGACGAGGATGAATTTGATGTTGGTTTTGACGGTTTCGAGAGCGTCAAAGATCGGTAGAGCGGCTCCGCCGGAGTATCCGAAGACATATTCGATGCCGAGGTCGGCAAGGGTTTTGATGAGGGCTTGAGCGCCGTCCATTTTGGGTTGGTTCATGACTTTGGGGTGAAAAATTGCGATTTCGGAGGTCAAAATGCTTCTTTTGCTCAGGGTGGCAAGGTGAAGTTTGCTATTTTTTGACCAAGTTAGGCCAATGAGTCGATTTTCTGGGTCAAAAATTGAGTTTTTCGGCCTATTTTTGCCAAAATCGTGGTTTTCATGGATGAAAAATGAAAAAGCCACCTCAGCGACGATGCATCTTGGAGGGGGAAACAGCAGCCTGACGGTCTTGCGGAAAGTCCTGTGCTGGCAGGCGGCGGGGCAAAAACAGCCTTGCGGGTGCCATTTCTCGCGTGCATGAACCGGGTGTTTTTCTCCCGCCATGCAATTTGTCTTTCCCACGCAGTTACAGCTCGGCAATGAGCATAGTGAAGGCTTTCATCAGGAGCTATTGCGCGGCCTGACCCATAAACTCAACAATCTGCTGGCCGTGATTCAGGGCTTTAGCAGCCTGATCTTGATGACAGAGGGGCTGGATGCCGCCATCGCGGAAAACATGCAGCACATCCGGGAGGCTTCCATGGGCGTGTCGAACCTCAGCGAAAGGGTACGCGGTGCGGGGGGCTGTGCCAAGCTGCAGCCGCAGGCACTGAACCTGAACGAATATCTCGGTGTGGTGCAGACGGCTCTGCTGGAGCCTTTTACCAAGAACAATGTGCAACTGGAGGCCGATGTGCCGCAGGGGCTGCCACTGGTGAATGTGGACCCGACGAAGCTCAAAGACGTGCTGGTGGAGGTGCTAAAAAATGCTGCCGAAGCTGCCGGACCAGTCGGTGGAAGGGCGATGCTGAAGATCGCGCCGCCGGGCGTCATCACCCCCGCTGAGCAACGGCGGGTGGACATCCTCATCAGCAACACAGGCAGCACCATCACGCCGGATAAGCTGCAACAGGTCTTCCGTCCCTTCCATGGCAGCAAGACGAGCAATCATCTGGGCCTGGGCCTGACCATCGCGGCCATGCTTTGTCACCAGATGGGCATTCAGATTGGCATCGCCTCAGAAAACAACACTACGACGGTCTGGCTGAGCTGCCCTGCTGCCTGAGCGGCTTTTCTATTCCATTGATTCCGGGGTTGCCAGCCAAGGGGCTTTCTTTTTCCATGCGTGCCTGTGCAGGATTTTCTCGTCATCTCCCAGGTCTGCAAAAGTTATTCCGGGCACCCCGCTGTGCAGGAGGTGAGCCTGAATGTAGCGCGCGGGGAGGTCTTTTCACTCCTGGGCCCCAGCGGCTGTGGGAAGACCACGCTGCTGCGCATGGTGGCAGGCTTTGAGCGGCCGGACCAAGGGCGCATCCTGCTAGGCGGGCAAGACATCACAGAGCTACCGCCAGAGCAGAGGCCGGTGAATACGGTTTTTCAAAACTACGCGCTCTTTCCACATCTCAGCGTCTGGGAAAACATCGCTTTTGGCCTGCGTATGGCACGCCGGGGCCGGGCAGAAATCCGCGCAGCGGTGGAAAAGATGCTGGTGCTGGCTCGCCTGGAGGATCATGCGCGGAAGCGGCCCGGGCAGCTCAGTGGGGGCCAGCGACAGCGTGTCGCGATCGCCCGCGCTCTGGTCAATGAACCGCAGGTGCTGTTGCTTGATGAGCCGCTGGCGGCCTTGGATCTGAAACTGCGGCAACACATGCTGGAGGAGCTACGCGGCCTGCACCGCCAAGTGGGCAGCACCTTCATCTACGTCACCCACGATCAAGAGGAAGCGCTGAGCCTGAGTGATCGCCTCGCCGTCATGAATGCTGGCAGAGTGGAGCAGGTGGCCGTGCCGGAGGAGCTTTACCAGGCACCTGCAAACGGCTTCGTCGCAGGCTTCATCGGAGATGCCAACTTCCTCAATGCTGAAGTGCAGGAGATGCTGCCCGGCGGCTTTGTGCGTGTGCAGATTGAGGGCATGGGACGGCCAGCGGTGCAGGCGGCAGCAGACTGGCGCACAGGAGCTGCCGTGCGCGTGATGGTGCGCCCAGAGTCTCTGCACCTGGGGCTAGAACGTCCGGCGGCGAGTGACCGCAGCAATTGCTTCCAAGCCGTCGTGGAGGAGGTGAGCTTCCTGGGCGGCCATGAGCGCCTGCGCCTGCGTGCGGGCAGCCTTTCCCTGGTGGTCAAACGCAGCCGCGGGGCCGAAGGACGCCAACCTGGCCTCAGCGAGCCGTGCTGGGTGCGCTTTGCCCCTGAGGCGGGCCGGGTCATCGAGGCGGTGCAGCCTACCTGCGGCGCAAAATGAGTACGATGTCAGAGTAGCTATCATCCAGAGGGCGCGTGGCGTGGATGTCGTGGGTAAAGTCATGGCAGGCCACCAGCTCCAGAGCAGGCACGCGCCGCAGCAGGGCACGCATCTGAGCAGCATTGTAGGTGCGGAACTGCCACTGCGTCTCCTGGACATGGGTGTGCCCACCGTGGGTGATGCGGAGGCGGGTGCGCAGCTCTTCCAGTCGCGTTTCGGGATTGGCGGGCCAGGTGTGGGTGTCACAGGTGACGCGGATGCCATCCCTCTCCGCCTGCCAGCGTTCATGCTCCTCAGGATTGTGCGCGTAATCAGTCAGATGCACGCCCAGCACAAAGAGGCCGCCTGGGCGTAGGCAATCCGCGATACGCCGCAGGCAGGCCGCGGCATCCCGCCCGTGGAGCAGGTATTTGAAACTACTGACGAGGCAGTGAGCGAGATCGTAAGGCTGGTTTTTTCCTGGCGTGAAGCGCTGCAACTGATCCTCCCAGAGCTCTGCGTGCAACTCAGCCGCCTTGAGCCGCTCCCTGGCATAAGCGAGCATATTCGGATTGCCATCAAAGCCGTCCACCTTCCAGCCACGGCGCGCCATTTCTAGCACCAGCCGACCACTGCCACAGGCAGGCTCTAGCAAGCGGCGGCTGCGCCCCTGGGGGCCGTAGAGGTGGTGAACGGCCTCCAAAAAATCCGCTTCGCCTGGGGTTCCGGCATCAAAGATGATGTCATAATAGAGCGGGGTATCGTACCAGTCGCGCAGATCAGGCATGAGGCTCTAGAGGCTGGGTTGCCTAGGCTTGTCAACCGCAGCCTGAGTCCAGTGCCCGGCCATCACGTCATAAAACCGGATGACGCAGGGCAGACAAGCTGCCACGCTAGCGCTCAGAAACCGACTGCTATGTCACGCGAAAGCACTCCTGCCACGCTACCCCGAGAGTCTCCAGCCATGGGCTGGCGGCTCTGGATGCAGGTGCTGCCCCTGCTCCTGGTGCTAGGTGGGATGCTCGCACTGCAAGGGCTGGGCTCCGAATGGCCGCCTGCGCGCCGCTTTCTGTGGCAGCGCGGTCTCGATCTAGTGCTGTTGGCACTTTATCTTCGTGAGTTTGCACGCCACAGCCCCAGTTTTTTGGAGGGGGCTGGGTTGTTCGTCGTCGCCTGTGGGCTGCTCTTTCTCGCTTATAAATCGGCGCTGGTTCAGGCCGGGATGATCCTCAGCCTGTCCGTCATTTGGCTTGCCTTAACCTGGATAGCGCGCCTCTGGCCCCTGCGGCGGGGGCTGCTGACGCTTGCGCTCTTTCTGAGCTTGCTCCAGGCCGTCATTTCTCTGCATCAGGCCATGCAGGCAGAACCGATTTTTTCACCCACCTTGACGCTCTTGCCGCTCATCGTGCTGGGTGTGCTGGCTGTGGTGCTGGTTTCTAGCATGGCAGAGCAGCAAGGCCCCCGGCTGTCCCCAGCGCAGTTGATGCGGGAGCGGCTGTGGGCAGACGCGCTCGTGCTGGTCTTGTTTTCCCAGGGCGTGCTGGGTGCGGCCTTGCGGCACGGGGGCGGAGATTTTCTGCGCGGGTTCCACCTCCTCTGGGGCGGGGGCGCCGTTCTGTTGGCCCTCACCGTCGGTTGGCGTGGCAGAGGTTGGCTGCTCGCCCTGCCTGGCCGCCGCTGGCTAGGGCCGGCGCTGGTGGTGATGCCGGTGAATCAACTGGCCCTCGGCATTTATCAGAAGATGGGCGGCAGCGCGCCCTGGCTCCAGCCCCTGCATACCATGAATGGCCTAGCCATCTATGGCATCGCCTGCCTAGTCTCCGCCAGCCTTTGGCTTAGCCGCGGAGAGGAGATGAAAACAGCACCCGCATGAGCAGACCAGGAGCATGGCTAGGGCGCGATTTTTTTAAGCGCGATGTGCTGACTGTTGCGCATGAACTGGTCGGCGTGGAACTGCACTGGCGGGGCTGCTCAGGCATCATCGTGGAGACGGAAGCCTACGCCGTCGAGGCGGACCCAGCCTGTCACACGGCCTCACGGCCCAGTGCGCGTGAGTTTGTCGAAAAACAGCCGCCGGGGGCAGCCTATGTGTATCTGAACTACGGCATGTACTGGCTCTTCAATCTGCTGGTCAAGGGGGGTGTCCGGGATGGCCTCGTGCTCGTGCGCGCGCTGGAGCCGCTGAGGGGCGTGGAACAAATGCGTGCGAGGCGTGGTAAGCAGAAGCTGACGGACCTCTGCTCTGGCCCTGGAAAGCTCGGCATGGCCCTGGGCATTCATGGTGGGCACCACGGCACCCCGATGACGGGGGCAGGGCGCCCGCCAGACTGTGGCCTACGCCAGCGGTCAATGGACTGGCAGGTGCTCACCGATGTGCGTGTGGGCATTTCCCAGGCCGTGGATTTCCCCTGGCGCTTTCTGGCGGCGGATCATCCCCATGTCAGTGTGCCGCACGGGCGTGTCAAGGTGGGCGGCTGACCCAGGCGGCGACTCTACGAGGGAAAAAGGCATTCCATCCCCTGAGAAAAGCGGGCTCCGGGCTGAATTTGGCTTTGTCGATGATCCTGAATCGCAGAGCCTTATGGAGCATCGAAGATGCGGCCCCACACGCCCTGCACTACGCCAAGCTGTCCTGGGTCTCTCAAAATCTCCCTAAGCATCGAAGATGCGCCCCTCCTTAGCCCAGGGCAAGGCCCTGGGAACCGAAGACGCCACGTCACCGGTGCGAAGCAGAGTCCTGAAAGGACGCCCCTCGACGCC
>JAIWOJ010000189.1 GCA_020216965.1 Prosthecobacter sp. | reverse complement strand
ATTTGGAGCACGAGCGCGTCTGAAACACCGCCACCACGTTGCAGCCGAAACCGGTCAGCACCGGGATCAAATCCCGCCCGCTGAGCCCGATGTGGCGCAGCCAGGGATCGAGCGCAGCGGTGATGCGGTCTTTCAATCCCGTCTCCTCCGCCAGGGCGACGCTGAGGCTGATGAGCACGACCACGGGAAAAGCCCACACAAAAGAATACCCGCCCAGTGTGATGGCCCCATAGCTGCCCGTCAGCATGACCTGCGCGAGCTGCGGCCAGGGCTCTGCCGCTGCCCTGAGCGGCATCATTGCCACCGCATCCAGGAGCGACTGTGCCCAGCTCGCAAAGACATAAGCCGCATACACTGGCAGGGCGAACATCACCCCCATGCAGGCCAGCGCCAGCCAGGGGCCGAGCGTCTTGTGCTCCAGAAGCGTCATCTCTGGCTGCACGATCGACGCGTCCGGCATCTTGCTCAGTCCTAGCAGCCCTGCGGGCTGGCCCCCCCTCACCTGTGCCGCACTTTGGATAGCGGAAAGCACTCGGCCGCGCCCCTCCTCATCCAGCTCACGCGCATTCACGACGACCACGGGAATGCCCAGACGCTCGCGGTATATTTGTGCCAGGCTTTCGATCTGCTTCGGTGCCTTGTCCTGGAAGGTGATCGCCAGCGCTGAGCGCTTTTGCTGGAGGTCCAGCTCCCGCAGCAGCGTTTCCACCTCGCTCACTGCATGGGTGCCGCGGGCCACCAGCAGCACTGCATCCGCCTTCTGCACGGCTGCCAGCGCCGTCCGGGTGGTCTGCGCATCGCCTGCCAGCCGGATGCCGGGCGTGTCCACTACCTCACAGCCGCAGTCCGCCACCCTGCACTTTCGGCACACCACCGTGGAACCACGAAAGTTCGCCTCATCGCCCGTCACCTGCCTCGTCAGACCGCGAAAAAGCGCAGACTTCCCGACCGATTCGAGTCCGGCCAGGACAATGGAAGGCGGCAGAGCAGACGGCATGATATAAGGCAAAGTAGTTGCATTAAATCTAGAGCTAAATCAATGCAAGTCATTTGCATTAATAAGCCTCTCTGGAACCGAGCTTCGGAAGTTGCCTTTGATGCAGACACTCTGGTCAGCCAACCCTTCGGAATCCGGCTAAGCCTGAGGAAATTCACTTGAGGAGCATTGCTACCCACTCGGCTTGTCCCTTTTCCTGCCGGATTCGGCGATTGCAATTCACAGTCTGGGGATCTTTATTAGGAAGACTCAACTCTTGAATCCAAATGCGCCTAATCCTTCCGAAAATCCTGGGCCTCTGGCTCTGCGCCAGCACGGTAGCGCCTGCGCAGCATCCTGAGCTCAAAACAGGCCCGAATGCAGACCTCGGTGGCCGTTTGCTCATGCCGCCGGACGACGAGTGGAACCGAGATGTGTCGAAGGACGAGGTGGATCCACGCAGTGATGCCATCATCGCCTCCATCGGCGCAGAGACGGGGCTGCATGAAGACTTTGGCCTTGTCTGGAAGGGCGCACCGGGCGGTATCCCTTACACAGTCGTGAGTGGCGATCAGCCCAAGGTGCCCGTGACCTTTGAATACGCGGATGAGAGCGATCCCGGCCCGTATCCCATCCCACCGGATGCCCCCATCGAAGGTGGGCCACAGGCAGAGGGCGACCGCCATGTCATCGTGCTGGATAAGGACAACTGGATGCTCTATGAGATTTTTCACAGCTTCCCACTGGACGGTGGCAAGCGCTGGAAGGCCAGCAGTGGTGCCATTTTTGACCTGAAGAACCCCAAACCACGCCCAGCAGGCTGGACGAGTGCCGATGCCGCCGGCCTGCCCATTTTGCCCGGTCTCGCCCGCTATGATGAAATCTGTGTGGCGAAAAAGCTCACCCATGCCCTGCGCTTCACGGTGAAAAAGAGCCGCCGGGCTTATGTGCCACCGGCGAGCCACTTCGCCAGCCCGCACACGGAGGAAAACCTGCCGCCCATGGGGATGCGCGTGCGGTTGAAGGCGGACTTTGATACCTCAAAATTTACCGGAGCGGCCAGGGTGATCCTGGAGGGGCTGAAGACCCACGGCATGATCTTGGCCGACAATGGTGGAGATTGGTTCATCAGCGGCGCGCCAGACGACCGCTGGGTACACGAGGAACTCCTGCCCATCCGCAAGGTGAAGGGAAAAGACCTCGAAGTGGTGAAAATGGGGCCGATGACGACGCGCTAGAACAACATGACGCAGTTCCTGATTCCTGGGAGCGTTCACGCGCTTGGGGAACTTCTGAGTTACGAGGATGCGTGGAAAAAATTGCCCTGCCGCCCGCAAAGCTGCTATGGCTGCCTTTTTGGAACGTTTTTTCCCATCTGCCACCATGACCAGCCGCCGCCATTTCTTTACCACCACCCTCGGAGCCCTCACGGCCAGCACGCTGCCTGCCATTGAGCCCATCAACCGCCCCGGCAAAAGCCGAATGCAGCTCGGGGTGGCGGCCTACTCCTTCCGGGAATATTTCCAATGGATGCGCGGCAAGGAGAACAAGCCCAAGGAAGGCCGCCAGCCCTGGAGCATCCTGGACTTCATCGACTGGTGTGCTGACCACCATGTGCCCGGAGCCGAGGTAACGAGCTACTTTTTCCCCCCAGATGTGGATGAAAAATACCTCCTCGAGGTCAAGCGGCGCGCCTACCTGCGCGGTGTGCAGCTAGCAGGCACGGCGGTGGGGAATAACTTTGCCCTCCCCAAGGGGGAAAAGCTGGAAAAAGAAATCGCTGACGTGAAACGCTGGATCGACTACGCAGCGATCATGAATGCGCCGCACATCCGCGTCTTTGCCGGCCCACAGCCCAAGGATCTGAGTGAGGAAGAAGCCGTGGCAAACTGCCTGGAAGCCTACCAAGAGTGCCTGGACTATGCAGGCAAAAAGGGCATCTTCCTGGGTCTGGAAAACCATGGCGGCATCGTCGCTGAACCTGACAACCTGGTGAAAATGGTGCGTGCCGCCCAAAGCCCCTGGGCAGGCATCAACTGGGACAGCGGCAACTTCCACACCGAGGATCCGTATGGTGATCTCGCCAAAATCGCTCCTTATGCGATCAATGTGCAACTGAAGATGGAAATGAAGCCGAAGGGAGCCAAGGAAGGAGAGCCAGCCGATGTGCCACGCCTTTTGAAGATCCTGCGTGAAGCCAACTACCAGGGGTGGTTCACCCTGGAATATGAGGTGAAGGCAGATCCCTTTGTCGAGGTGCCCAAGATCCTGGATATGCTGCGTCCGCTGCTAGGGTGAACCCAAGCCCCTCCCGATCTGTCCCATCCTGCATTGATCTATGTCCACCGCGCCTAAACTCACCACGACCACTTGGCTCATCATCCTGATTGCTAGCATCGGGTTTCTTTTTGATACCTATGAGCTGCTGATGACTCCGCTAGTGGCTGCACCGGCCATCGCAGAGCTGCTCAAAGTGCCGCTGAACAACCCCATGGTCACAGACTGGGTGGGTAAGCTACTCTGGATCGCCGCTCTCTGTGGTGGGGTGTTCGGGCTGCTCGGCGGCTGGTTGGTGGATCGCTTCGGCCGCAAGACGATCATGGCGGCGAGTATTTTCATGTACTCGCTCTCTCCGTTCTGCGCGGCATTTGCCACATCGCTGCCCGTGTTCGTCTTTTTCCGTAGCACCACATTCATCGGCGTATGCGTGGAGTTTGTGGCTGCCATCACCTGGCTGGCAGAGGTGTTTCCTGACAAAAAAGACAAGGAGAAGTGGCTGGGCATCACCCAGGCCTTTGCCTCCCTGGGGGGTTTGCTAGTCACGGGGGTCAGCGTCTGGATCAGCAAACATGGAGCTGACCTCCCCCACCTAGGATTGCCCCTGGGGCTCGGGGCCACAGACCCTGCCTCCTGGCGCTATCTCCTGATGACGGGCATCCTGCCGGCCATCCCCATCGCGCTCCTGCTGCCCTTTGTGCCTGAGAGCAAGGTCTGGAAGGAGCGGCGGGCGGCGGGCCTGCTCAAGCGGCCAAGTTTTGGCGCGCTCTTTGCCCCAGAGCTACGCCGCGTGACGTTGGTCACTGCCGCCCTCTCTGCCTGTGCTTATGGCATCGCCTTCGGGGCTCTTCAGGTGACGGTGGCGCGTGTGACGCCTGGCCTGCCTGAGCTGAAGGAGACCTCCAAAGTCCTGGCCCCACTGCGCAAAGAAGCAGAGTCACTGAACCTGGAGCTAAACAAGCTCTCGCCGCAAGATCCCGCGCGTAAAGAACTCATGGCGAAGATCAAAGAGAACTTCGGCAAATCGAAACCCCACAATGACAAGATCAAGGAGATGGCAGACAAGGTCCAACTACGCCAAGAATTGGGTGGACTGGTGGGGCGCATCCTACTCGCCGGGTTGCTCATTTGGGGCGTCAGCCGTGTGGCGCTATTGCGCATCTTCCAAATTCCTGCGTTGGTGCTCCTGCCGCTGACATACTTCAAGCTGTTTGAGCAGGGGGGTGCCGCGTTCCTCTGGGCTTACGGCATTTGCGGTCTGCTGACCGTGGCGCAGTTCAGTTATTTCGGTGAATACCTGCCCAAGGTCTTCCCCATGCACCTCCGCGGCACCGGCGGTAGCTTTGCCACGAATGTAGGCGGTCGGATGATCGGCACCAGCATGGCCTTTGTGACGACGAGCTTTGTCGCCCCGATGCTAGCGGGTAGCGGCCCGCTGCTGCCCTCCCATGTCGCCATGGCGGCCGGCTACGTCGGCACGGCCATCGCCATCATCAGCTTCCTCGTTGGCTTCCTGCTGCCTGAGCCAAAAGCGGAGGATTGATCTCGGGCGCGCTGTCTCATGGAAGGCCGCTGGACAAAAGGCGGCCTCTTATGTATCTGCGCAGCCTGCCATGAAACTCAACCTTACCGTCCTGGCCCTGGTGGCCGCTCTGACTTCTAGTCTTTCAATATCCGCCGCTGAAGATGGCTGGATCCAGCTTTTCAACGGCAAAGACCTGTCTGGCTGGAAGTCGAATGAGGAAGTCCCTGGGTGCTTTACCGTCGAGAATGGCGAGCTGAAGGTAGCAGGTGGACGCGCCCACCTTTTTTATACCGGAGAGGACGGGAAAGCCTCGTTCAAGAATTTTGAACTGAAGCTGAAAGTAAAAACGACGGAGGGTGGCAATAGTGGCGTATATTTCCATACCAAATTCCAAGAGACAGGCTGGCCAGATGCGGGGTATGAATGTCAGGTAAATAGCACGCATACCGACCCCAAGAAGACGGGCAGTCTCTATGGTGTGATCAACATTCTGGCGCTCAAGGAAGGGCAGGCAGAGCCAAAGGGTGGACAGCACATCAAAGTGCCAGCAGCACCCAGCAAAGATGGTGAATGGTTTGACTACCTCATCCGTGTCGAGG
>JAIWOJ010000188.1 GCA_020216965.1 Prosthecobacter sp. | reverse complement strand
AGATCAAAGCAAGCCCCCTGCCTTTTTGCTGTTAACTGACACATTGAGTAATATACTCAATGTGTTACTTGTCTTGGAACGCCTCACCGAATCCCATCAAAAACCTGCGCTGGAACTCCAGTGCGGTCTCCACTTGGTCGATCTCGATGTATTCATCTGCGGTGTGGGCGCGGTCGATGCTGCCAGGGCCGAAAACGATGCTGGGGATGCCTGCGCGGGAGAGCTTGCTGGCATCACACCCGAAGGGCACACCACAGGGTTCAGGATTTAGGCCGAGCTCGCGCAGCACCTGCGTGGCCATTTGCACCACAGGGGCATCAGCGGGGGTATCGAGCGCTTCATCGACGAGCAGCAGGGGCTCTTCCACCTCAGCACGGATGCCGCCCAGGCTCTGCAAAAGCTGCCGGTAATGCGCTACGGCATCGCTGGCTTTTTCACCAGGCAGCAGGCGGCGGTCGATCTCAATGGCGCAGCGGTCGGGGACGAAATTCACCTGCACACCGCCTGTGATGACGCCGACATTGCAGGTGCCGCAGCCCACCAGCGGATGCTGCACGGCGGCCATGCGGGCGTTGTCTGCCTCCATGGCAGCGATGACCTGCGCCATGTGGGTGATGGCATTCACCCCAAGATGCGGCTTGGAGCTGTGCGCGGATCTGCCATGCACGACGATGCGGCAGCGCAGCACGCCCTTTGTGGCGATGACGGCACGCAGTTCCGTGGGCTCGGCGACGATGGCGGCATCGGCTTTCAGCACTTCGCAGAGTTGGACGACGCCGCGATACGAGTATTCTTCATCCACAGTGGCGGCCAAAAGCACCCCGCACGGCGGGGTGATGCCTTCTTCCTTCAGCGCAGCCAGAGCATGCATCATGGTGGCGAGACCGGCCTTGGTATCGCAGGAGCCACGGCCATACATTTTGCCATCGCGGATCACGGGATCAAAGGGCGGGATGGTCATGCCCTTGACGGAAACGGTGTCCGTGTGCGCCTCCAACACAATGCGGCGGCTGGTATCACGGCCTGGGAGGCGGGCATACACGTTGGGGCGGCCAGGCAAGACCTCCTGCTCCCACACCTCTATACCGCGCTGCTCAAAGAAACTGCGTATGTAGGCCGCGACCTCGCCTTCACCCGGCCCACCTTGATAGGCGGAGTTCACGCTATTGATGCGCACGAGATCGGCGAGGGTATGCAGGACGGGGGACATGGGGAAGGTGGCGCAGATACGGTCAATAGCGTTTGAGGACAATGAAAACAGCCACCGCTAGGCCGCCAACGGTGAGCCAGGCCGCCCAGGCCATGGCTACAGGCGCAGCGGCTGGGGCGGGATCCTGAAAAAGATCATCGACGGCATAACCCGTGACATAGAGGTAATCCGGCTGGCTCATGCTGAAGGGGATGTAGGTGCGCAGATCATCCTGCTCGTAGGTAGCCTCCATGCTGCCCAGCGGGCCAGTTTCCTGCCACAGGTCGATTTCCAGCCAGAGGTCATTCAGCACCGCTTGGGGGCTCACGCGGAAGCTGATATCCACATGCCGGGCGGGATAGTCCGACGCCGCCACAGGCTTTTCCGCAGCGGCATCAGGCCAGATTTTTTCAAAGCCGGTGGGCTCTGGCAGCGGCATCGCTTTCCCATTCACACGCATCTGAACGTGCTGCCGTAGATAGCGGGTGAGCGGTGGCGCAGCGGTGGCCAGTTCCTGGGCACTCAGGTGTGCATCCTGATCTGCATCTAGGCCGGGGATAAAGCGCCCTAGGCTAAAGAGATTGAAGGTGAAACGCAGATCCGCCTGCTGGCGCTCCACCCTCACACGAAGGTAGCTGATATCTGCCGGATGGGCAGTGAGCAGCACGGGCAAAAGAAGCATGGCATGAAAAAGCCACCGCATGGCACGAAGGAAAGGCAGAGAAGACGGCGGTGCGTGCATGAACTGGCGGCTTTTACCACAACTTAACAAATCTCATGCCCGGACGTCATCATTCCTTCACACAAAGCAGCCAGAGTGGCGGTGAAAAGGGACAAAAAACCCGAACTCAAAACCAAACCAAGTCATGAAAACGAACCCTGCTCTCCCCGCCCTGCTTCTACTAGCAGGCATGATGACCGGCACCGCCGCCGCCCAAAGCGTGACGATGCCAAGGCTGACGCCGACCACCCCACAGCCCCAGCCGACTGCCGCCACACGCCCCCCGCAACAGCCCCCCGCCGTCAACCAACCCCCAAACGGTGCGCAGCCCCCCCTGACCGGTACCCGCCCTCCCCAGCAGCCACCGACCACCGGCCAGCCACCCGCCGCTGGCCCCGGCCCCCGTCAAGGCCCCCCTCCTCAACGTGAAGCCCAACGTCCACGCCCACGTCACCGCATGATGGCCAGACGCAATGGCGCACCGCAGCCCAGTGATCCTCTGCCGGGCCTCACGGATGCTCTCATGGTGGCTTTCTCCGATGGTCGGGAAGAGTTCATGCGGCGGGAAAATGCAGCCGGCGGCCTGGGGCCCATTTTTAACAACAACTCCTGCCTCGCCTGCCACAATCAGGGCGGCGTAGGAGGCGCAGGCGTCATCACCGTGACACGCTTCGGGCTTCGCAATAGCATGGGCTTTGATCCGCTGAGCGAGCTCGGCGGCTCCCTGCTTCAGGTGCGCAGCATCCACCCCGCAGCGCGTGAGATCATCCCCAGCGCTGCCAATGTGGTAGCCCGCCGCCAGACCACACCCCTCTTCGGCTCTGGATTGATCGAGGCCATCCCAGATGAGGCCATCCTCGCCGGTGTCTTTGAGGGCAAGCCTGATGGCGTGCGCGGCCGTGCGGCCATCATTACTGATCCGACAACTGGTGAAGACCGGGTGGGCCGCTTCGGATGGAAGGCCCAGCATGCCACGCTGCTGGCCTTTTCAGCCGATGCCTACCTGAATGAGATGGGGATCACCAACCGCTTCTTCCCCGCAGAAAACGCGCCCAACGGCAGAGCAGACGTGCTGGCCGCCCACGATGCCGTGGCCGACCCTGAGGACACCACCGACCCCATCACGGGAAAGGCAGACATTGACCACTCCGCCGACTTCATGCGCCTGCTGGCACCGCTGCCTCCGCGCACGCTCACCCCTGCCGCCGCCGCTGGCCGTGCGCTGTTTGAGACCATCGGCTGTGCCGTCTGCCACACCCCACGGATGCAGACCGGCGCTCATGAAATCAGCGCGCTGCGTGAAAAGCCTGTCGATCTCTACTCGGACCTCCTGCTCCACGACATGGGCAGCCTGGGCGATGGCATCGCCCAAGGGGATGCCGGACCCGGTGAAATCAAAACACCACCGCTCTGGGGCGTGCGCGCCAGCGCCCCCTACCTCCACGATGGCCGCGCGCCCAACCTGGACCGCGCCATCCGCATGCACGACGGCGAGGCCACCCCTGCCCGCACCCGCTACACCGCCCTCACCCCCCAGCAGCGGGAGCAGCTCATCCAGTTCCTCAATTCTCTGTAAATGTCCGACGAGCCCGCCCCTATGCTCTAGCGGCGGGCTTCTTAGTGACGGCCAGCCATCAATCCGTGTCCGCAGCAGTTCTGCATCTCCAGCTTTTCCTGCACACGGCCAAGTGTGACACAGCCCAGCAAAACCCTAGGAGCGAAAGTGATGTCTGACTGGTGAAGAGCCCAGACCCAGGCACTACCACCCCCAAGCTCTCCGGTTATTGGAGAACGCTTTATGGCCTTGGCCGGGGAGCTATTCAGGCGGTCAGCTCAAACGCGCCCTTGTTCTGCAGGAACACCTCCCAGTCACGCACCTGGTAGGTATTGCGGATGAGCTGCGTCACCGGCACCTCACGCGGCGCGGTAGGGCGGCGCAGCAGGCGCAGCCCGGCCTCGTCAGGCAGCTTGGAGCCCTTGCGGCTGTTCACCTTCTTATCGGCCAGCACACAGTTGTCCCAGGTGCTTTTGCCGCCGCGTGAAATGGGGATGACGTGGTCGATGTTGCCTTCGTTCGGCTTCAGCTTGCGCCCTGTATACTGGCACACGCCACCGTCGCGCTCCCAGATCGCCTTCGCGCAGAATTTCGGCCTGCGCTTCGGCACCCGGTCAAAACGCGCCAGCACCAGCACGGTGGGCACTTTCACCGGTCCCTTCACGGTGCCTATGCAGTGGTCGCCAGGGTTCACTGGCAGCCTCATCCAGTCCTCAAAGGTCACCGGCGTCATGTCGTCGTCGCCGGAGATTTTCAGGGCGGTTGCGTTGCCGGTGGCCATCATGCTGAAAGCTTCCGCCGGCGTTTTGACGCCAATGGCCTGCCAGTTTCGGTTGAGCACCAAAACCGTCGTTTTATTCAGAACGTCACTCATAAATTTTAGCTGAGGGAGAGGATCTCGAGCATCACAGCATGACCTGGGTCGGACTGCGGTGTTCGTTCTGGGACGGCGATGCTAGTCAGCGGTCCCAGTTTGCCAAGCGGCAAGTTTGTCAGAAAGAGAAGGGACCAGCGGATAGAGTCAGTCCTCCGCCGGTCCTTCTGGGCACATCTTCACGATGCGCGGGTGGAACGTGCCGAGCACGTCCACGAGATCGGTCTGCGCGGCCATGACGCTGTGGATGTCTTTGTACACGCCGGGCACCTCGTCGATGCCGGCGCTGAGGAGTTCGACGCCAGCGGCGGCGAGCTGCTTTTTCACAGCGCTCCAGGTGAAGCTCTCCTTCGCCTTCGAGCGGCTCATCACGCGGCCTGCGCCGTGGGAGGCGCTGTGGAGCGACTCGGGTTTCCCCTTGCCGCGCACCACATAGCCTGGCGTCGCCATTGAGCCGGGAATGACCCCGAGCACGCCCTCGCCGGCCGGTGTCGCCCCTTTGCGGTGCACGATGACCTCGCGCTCAGCGCCGTTGACGACGTGCGTTTCCTTCCAGGCAAAGTTGTGATGGTTCTCGATGTCGAGCAGGACATGGGCACCGACCTTTTTCGCGATATGCTTGTGAATGAGCGCATGATTCGCCGCGGCGTAGCGGCCCATGAGGTTCATCGCGGCCCAGTATTCCTGGCCCGCCTCCTCCTCAAAGGTCAGCCACGCCAGGTGCTTCAGCTCCTTCGGCAGATCGTAGCGACGATCCATCGCGATGCGGCTGTAGTGCTGGCAAACCTGCGCCCCCGTGCCGCGCGAGCCGCTGTGGCTCAGCAGCGCGAGGTATTCGCCCGGTAGAAGCGACGCCCCCGTCGCTTGACCCAGTAGCAGCGACGCCCCCGTCGCTTCCCCTGCTACCCACGACGCCCCCGTCGCCTGCTCCCGCCAAAGCGCACACTCATCCTCCGTCACCGTGAACACACCGAACTCAACAAAGTGGTTCCCGGAGCCGCTCGAACCGAGCTGCGCCCAGGCCTTGTCCTTGAAGCGTCGCGTGATCGGCGAAACATCCCAG